>CAMFHT010000063.1 GCA_945952245.1 uncultured Rhizobium sp.
GGCCTCGTCCGCGCGATTGCTGCTGTCGCTGACGGTGGTGGTGATCTCTTCAAGCGCCGCAGCCGTTTCCTCGACGGAGGCCGCCTGCTGCTCGGTGCGTTTCGAAAGATCGTCGGCGGCGGCGCGGATCTGCTGGGCACCGGCAGCGATGGCCTGGGCGTTCATGCCGACATGGCCCATGGCGTCTTCGAGCCTTTCGACGGCAGCGTTGAAATCCAGCCGCACCTTGTCCAGCCGGGGCGCGAAGGCCTGCTCGATCCGGTGGTTGAGCTTGCCATCGGAAAGCCGGCCGAGCGCATGGCCGATGGTCTCGACCGCGAACTGTACCTCGGCAGCCTCCTCGGCCTGCCGGCGTTCGCGCTCCAGCCGTTCACGCTCGCGTGTCGAGCGGTTTGCCTCGGCTTCCGCCTCCAGACGCCGCCGCTCGCGGGCATTGTCGCGGAAGATGCCGACGGCCGAGGCCATCTTGCCGATTTCGTCGCGGCGGCCTTCGCCAAAGATCGCGAGGTCGATCTGCCCCGCCGCGAGCTGCCGCATGGCTTCGGTGATCGCGTTGATCGGGCTGATCACGCCGCGAAGCACCGTCCAGATCGAGAAGGCGGCAACCGCTGCCGAAAGAACGGCGAGAACCGTCATCACCTCGACGAGCAGGTCCCTGAACGCGTTGCCTTCCACAAGCGCGCTCTTGGCCACGCGGATCTGCAGGTCGATGAGCTTGGCAATGTCTTCGCCGAGCGGGTTGATGGTGGGATAGAGGCGCGTGTTCACATAGGTTTCGAGACCCTTGCCATCGCCGCTCTCGAGCAAAGAGAGAAGCTGTTGTACGCCTTCATCCGCCTGCTTGCGGATGGACAGGAAGTGATCCGCGATCCTCTGTTCTTCCGGCGTCAGCTCGGTCGCCGTGTAATCGTTCCAGCGGTCGTCGATGCGGGTCAGCGCCGCCTTGACCCGGGACGCGCCCTCGGCAGAGGTGATCGCGCCCGAGCGGACATTGTGCGCGGTATCCACGATCGAGACTGCATAGCCATCCGATATCACCTTCAGCTGCTCCATGGGCAGCACCCGGTCGGCGACGATGGAATTCGCCAACTGCGCCTCCTTCTTCATCGCGTAAAACGCGAAGAAGGAGAGTGCGAAGATCGCCAATGTGAGCAAGGCAACACAGGCAAGGAGCTTGGTCCGGATGGTCATGGAATGTTTGTCCCGCAGCGCTGGAAAGAAAGGATCGCGGACGGCGATCACCACCGGACTGCTCATGAATTATGCAGATGCACACAATTTATGCGGAATCGCGTCGGCAAGTTCAAAACATGGGAGCGCTTCGAAAAGGAATCGTTAATTCCTAAACTAGAATGCCTAAAAACAGGGCTGCCGAATACTTGGGTATGCTGGATGACAGAGCGCTGGGAAACCTCTGATATGCGCTGTCGCCGATAGCCATCATCAAAGGTTTATGCGCGTTTAGGTAGATCTGAAGGGACTGCCCATGCCGGCTTGCATTGTTGCGGCATCTTGCAATCTGCTGATATGCTGTCCAGTATTGCGGTGAACCGCAGCTGGGGAAGTCTTGCATGACACAGGACCGGATTATCGTCGAAACCACCGTTCATGCCCCGCTGGAGAAGGTGTGGGAGGCCTATACCTCGCCGGAGCATGTGACGTATTGGAACTTTGCGTCCGACGACTGGCACTGTCCAAGGGCCGAGGCCGATCTGCGCGTGGGCGGGCAGTTCTCCTCGCGCATGGAAGCGAAGGACGGCAGCATGGGCTTCGACTTTGCGGGCACCTATACCAGGATCGTGACGAACGAGCGGATCGACTACCGGTTCGGCGACCGGCACGCGAGCGTGGTCTTCACGCCGGAAGGGGACAGGGTCAAGGTCAGCGTCAGCTTCGATCCCGAGACGGTTTTCCCGGTCGAGCAGCAGCGCGCGGGATGGCTGTCGATCCTCGACAACTTCGCCCGCTACGTGCCGACGATCTGAGGAGCCATGGTGCGGCAGCAAAACCGCCCGAAATGAAGCCAAGCGGAGGCCGATGGCGGCTTGAACGTCCCAGCAACGGAACCAACAATAGCCTAAAGCCGTTGAAATGCCAGGCGTCCGGATGGACCGGGTGCAGGTGTCCTAGCTTGGGAGTTTCAAATGGTTGATCGAGATCCTGTCGTGGTGAACAACAGCAGCGCCGGCCGCAGTGGCAGTGGTGGATGGGCCGTGGCCGTCATCATTCTGCTGCTCGTCGTCGGCGCGCTCGTCTACTTCTTCACCGGTGGCATGGCCCCCTCGGGTGGCTCGGCCGGCAGCACCGGCGATACCAATGTGAACATCGAGGCACCGAAGGCCGATGCGCCCGCGGCCGCTCCGGCAGCGCCTGCCGCGCCCGCAGCCGATGCCCCGGCTGCCGCTCCGGCTCCGGCTGCCCCGGCTTCCGGCGGTTAAAGCATTTCCAGGAAAAGTGTCGTCACGGTTTTCCGTCCGGAAATGCGTGAGACAAGGAGTGAGAGCGCGTCCGGTGAACCCTTGTTCATCGGGCGTGCTCGAACGTTTTGGCAGGCCGCTCCCCGAAAGGGCCGCCCGCATTCTCACATGGTCAACCGCGTCGTCAGGATCTGCGTGGCGATGCCGTTGAAGATCGATTGCAGCTCTGCCGTATTGTCGATCGAAAGCGCCTTGGCGCTGTCGGACGCACAGCTGGCAAGCGCCGCGAGCGCCGAACTTTCCGTCACCCCGACAGCGACCGTATAGAGCGTCACGTCTGCATTCTTGGCGTTCTCACACACCGTCTTCATCAGCTTGTCCGCCTTCTTCACGTCCGAGCCGTTGTGCTGGGGATAGGAGGGCGATTTCGTGTTTGCGCCATCGGTCATCACGACCATGATCTTCTTCACGTTCGGATCCTGCGTCAGTGCCTCCTCGAAGGGGGCGGCGGGGGTCAGGATGTTCCAGCCCCAGAGAATGCCGGGCGCGATATAGGTCTCGTTGTTGGCGGTCATGTCGTCGACAGCCTTGGTCAGCGCCTTGTAATCCGTCGTCAGCGGCGCGATCGCCGAGCCGCAGCTCGTGGCAAGCAGGCCCGTATATTTCGGGCTCACGCCATCGGTCACGTCGTTCGGGCTCTTTCGGCTGTCGACACAGCCCGACCATTTGTAGGTATTCGTGTTGGTGCCGCATTTCGTGACCGGCTCGCCATAGGTGGTCGAGGTGCACTGCCTGGACTCGTAGGTATAGGGCACGCCGTCACTATAGCCGGTCTTGGTCGTTGTCGTGCAGCCACTTTCCGAAATCACCTTGGGCGAGGTTTTGCAGTAGTCCGTGCTCGTCGTGTAATCCGCCGGTACGTCGATCCAGGGCTGGTTGCGGTTCGCCATGCCGACATTCACATAGCGCGAGAAGGGCACGATACCGACCTTGATGCGGTTCTTCTGCGGATCGGCCTTCTGGAAGATGCCGATCATGGATTTCGCGGCCGTCTTCAGGTCCGAGAGCTTCTTGCCGGACATGGAATAGGTGTTGTCCAGCACCAGCGCGATCTCGATCTTGCTGTCCTGCCCGGGTTCCGCCTGCGCAACCACGCTCACCGGAATGCCCTCCGGATGCAGCACGCGCGCGAAGGACACGGACACGGTGGTCGAGGCCGTGAGCGTGATGCGCTTCTGCGAGTCGATGCTGATGTCCATCACATGTGCATCGATGCCGCGCTGGGCCACATTGCCGTTGAAGAACTGGGTGGCGATACGGGAAATGTCCGTATAGCTCGTCTTGCCGGACGCCGCCGCCGCCAGCACCGCGGCATCCGCCGCCTCCTGGATATGGTTCTTCTCCGTCAGCGCGCGGGTATAATCCACCGCCATCCCGCCCACGCCGATCAGGGGCAGGGCGAGCAGCGCCGTCGTAAATGCGAAGTTTCCAGATTTGTCATAAAGCAATTTCTGAAGCATAACTCACCTCTAATCCAGAGGTGATCAGTAGACCTAAAGAGTTATAAGCAATAATTACCGCGGTTATGCTAACTTATACGATCGTACAGGGTTTTATTGCAGCGGCCTTTATCTGAAATAGGCCTGTCGTTTCAGAATGCTATCGCACGTATATATGCTGTACAGGAAAATATTCGAACGGAAACATTTGATCATGGTCTACTGTTCCCGCCGAACCATCCCCGGCTGCAGCGAAAGGGCAAGCGCGTGCTGCTGCCATTCGGGGTCATCCCCCGTCAGCACCTTGATCGCCGCGCAGATCTCCAGCGAGACCCGCTCCAGCGCCCGGTATTGCGGCTCCGTCGGCACCAGGTTCACGAGATCGAACTTCAGGTGGTTGTGCAACCGCTCCAGCGCCGCCTGCGTCGCAGCCATTTCCAGTGCGGGGAGCGTCTTCAGTCGCTTGTGCCGGCCCATGTGAGTCTCCTGTGAAAGAGGAGAACATACCATGAACGAAACGGTGTGTGGAGTCGGATTCAGGGGAAGGCAGAATTTATGCGTGCGTTTTCCGCGACAGGATCACATGCCGAGGCGGCGTTCTATCGCTTCGATACGATCGGCCAATTCCCTTATGGCCACGCTGTTCTGGACGCCGTGCTGCAAGGCCGTCAGGATATCGTTATACTGACTCCTGACGTCGGTGCTCAGTTCCTTGATCTGCCTGGAATTGCCGTCCACGGCATTCTCGATCTCGTCCAGCCGAAGCAGCATCGCTTCAAGCCTGTTGAAGAGAGAGTCAAACTTCTGACTTGTCTCCATCCGGAACTGTGCCATCTCCGAGCTCACGTTCAGAACGTTCGTGGCCAGCTGATTGTTCTGGCGCGAGATCTTCGTGAACTCCACATCGAAACGGCCAATGGCTTCGATATGGCCCGACACATGGTGGTTCAGCGTCTTCATCCCGTCTATGAGGGATGAAAGATAATCGAGAAGGCTCCTCTGAAAGGCCATGTCCTCGGACATTCGTCGTTCTCCCGGTGGATGGACCGAATATAGAACCTCCGAGGATTAAAAACAATACGTTCTAATATAAGGCCGGCCTTCCGGTCGTCGGCAGCGCTCGAAACCTCTCGTCAGCGCGTGCGAAGGACCGGAGCCGCGTCTTGCGACTGTGTATCGCTGTATCGATAGACGCCGAGAGCGAAGAAGAAAAAGTTCAACAGCACGATCGGCAAACTGATCATCGTGAGCGCCAATACGTTGACGGCTGCGAAAAGCATGATGGTCTGAAAGCCATACCAGGCACAGATCAGGCAGAACACCCAGGAAAACCAGCGTGCCGGAAGGGGATGCATGACATAACGCCGGAACGCATAGCCATAGAGCAGCAGGCAGCTTATGAAGTTAAGCGCAACGTAGCCGGATACATAAATCGCCCCGAATTTCAGGATGAGGGCGATGCCGCTCAGCTTCGAAAGGATGGTATAGCAGGTAAAGATCTTCCAACCCATTGCAGCCTCCGGTTTTGCATCTGCTTTACAGTCCACCCATTTCATTCCGCTTGTCGGAAACATTCAAATTCTACCGAAACGTGACGTGATCGAATTCTGCAACGAAGGAGGGCGTTTCTGACTGAGCGCATGCTTCAATTCTCCACCCCCGCCCAAAACCACGCCATTTCCCGCTCAAGCCACTGAAAAATTTGTGGCTCGCGGCAATTTCCACCCGCACCCCGGATCGACTAGCCTGACGCCGAGAGGGCTGATTTGCTTGAGGCCCTGACAGAGCATCCGCGAGACCATGACCCATCACGAACAGCAGCAATACCGGCTCGGCGCAGCCTTCGTCGCGCTTTCCTCGCTCGCCTGGTCGCTTTCCGGCCTCTTCATCCGCTCGATCATCACGGACCTGCTGACGCTGCTCTGCATTCGCGGGCTGATTTCCGGCACGGCGGTGTGGCTGTTCTTCTTCGCGCTGGAAAAGGGCAGGGCACTAGCCATCCTGCGCTCCATGGGTTGGCCGTTCTTCTGGATCACGTTCTTCTCGGCGGCCTCGATGATGTCCGGCATAGGGTCGATGTGGTATGCCTCGGTGGCGGACGCCATGGTGATCTATGCCACCGTTCCCTTCATCACCGCGGGTGTCGCCTATGTGATGATCAAGGAAGTGCCGAGCCGCTCGACGCTGATTGCGGCGGGCATTGCGCTTGCCGGCGTACTGATCATGCTCGGCGACAAGTCCGGCGGCACGGGCAGCCTCTTCGGCAAGTTCCTCGCCTTCCTCATGGCGCTGACCGTCGCCTTCATGGCCACCATCATGCGCCAGCACAAGGCCATGAACATGCTGCCCGCGATGGCGGCCTCCGCCTGGCTCTGCTCGCTCTGCACCGTCTGGTTCGCAAGCCCGCTCACCGTCAGCGCGCACAATCTCGGGCTCATCTTTGCCTTCGCCATCGTGCAGAATGCGCTCGGGCTCATTCTCTACACCTTCGGCAGCCACCGCATTCCGGCGGCGGATGCGAGCCTGCTCGTCGCGCTCGAAGTGCCGCTGACCCCGCTGTGGGTGTGGCTCTTCATGAGCGAGACGCCGAGCACGGCGACGATCATCGGCGGCGCGGTGGTGGCGATTGCGCTGTTCGGCCATATCGCCTTCGAAATGCAACGCAATCGCGCCACGACCGGAAAACCCGCATGAAGCCCAACATCCTGCTGATCACCGCTGATCAATGGCGCGGCGATTGCCTCTCCGCCCTCGGTCACCCCGTCGTCAGGACACCGGAAGTGGATGGGCTCGCTGCAGAAGGCGTGCTGTTTGCCCGCCATTTTGCCAGCGCCGCGCCCTGTTCTCCGGCCCGCGCCGGGCTCTATACCGGCCTCTACCAGATGAACCACCGGGTCTGCCGCAATGGTTCGCCACTCGATGCCCGCTTCGACAACCTGGCGCTTGCTGCCCGCCGCGCCGGCTATGATCCGACGCTGTTCGGCTACACGGATACGGCACCCGATCCGCGGATAATGTCGCCGAGCGATCCGCATCTCACGACCTATGAGGGCGTGCTGCCGGGCTTTAGCGTGCGCCAGCTCCTGCCCGAGCACGAGAAGCCCTGGCTTTCCTGGCTTCGCGCCCGCGGGCATACGGAGGCCGTAAGCCGCGACGTGCATATCCCAAAGGGCGCGAAGCCCGGCGAGATCACCCGCGATCCGCCCTCCTATGGCGCGGAGGAAACGCAGTCCGCCTTTCTCGCCGGCGAGCTCATCCGCTGGATGGACGAGCAGGATGCGCCGTGGATGGCGCATGTCTCGTTCCTGCGCCCGCACCCGCCCTTCGTGGTGCCGGAGCCCTATAACCGCCTGTACGAAGCGCAGGGCGCTGACGCCTTTGCCCGGCTTCCGGGCCGGGATGCCGAAATGGCGCTGCACCCCTACCTCGCCTTCGACCTGCCGCGGCAGCAGAAGGCGAGCTTCCTGCATGGCGCAGAGGGCGCGGTGTGTGACTGGAGTGCGGAGGAAATCGCGGAGCTGCGCGCCATCTACCACGGCATGATCACGGAAACCGATGCCCAGCTCGGCCGCATCTTCCGGGCGCTGAAGGAGAGGGGGCTCTGGGAGAACACCGTCATCGTCTTCACCTCCGATCACGCCGAGATGGCCGGCGATCACTGGTCCTTCGGCAAGGGCGGCTTCTTCGACGGCAGCTATCACATCCCGCTCATCATCCGCGATCCGGAAAGCCGGGAAAGTGCCGGCCGCGTGGTCGATCACTTCACCTCGGCGGCAGACGTCTTCCCGACATTGACCGACATCTGGGATCTCGAGGCGGAAAACAGCCTGGACGGCCAGTCGCTCACCCCCTTCCTCGCAGGCGAGGAGCCGGCGGAATGGCGCGACGCCGCCTTCTTCGAGTTCGATTTCCGCGATGTGGAGACGGGCGCTGCCGAGGCCCATTTCGGTCTGCGCCCGCAGGAGTGCAATCTCGCCGTCCTCAGGGATGCGGAGTACAAGTACGTGCACTTCAACCGCCTGCCGCCGCTGCTGTTCGACCTTGGGAAAGACCCTGCGGAGACGGTGAATTGCGCCGAGGATCCGGCCTATGCCGGCATTCGCCTGCGCTATGCGGAAAAGCTCCTCTCGCTCCGCGCCCGCCATCTCGACCAGACGCTGGCGCTTACGACGCTGACGGAGAAAGGCCCGGTTTCCGCACCGCGATAATTCTATCGGGGAATATTTGCGCTCTGCAGCAATGTCGTCTTAATCTGCTGCAAAGGGTTCCTGTATGATTTTGGGAACCCGAGTGGTTCAAGATTCCCGGAGATGGCGTGGCGTTCAAGCAAAGAGATCATGGTGAAGCGGAACATGCCGCATCCAACAGCCGGCTTTCCGCCACCCTGCAAGCGCTCGCTTCGGACGAATCGCGGGACCGGATCTCGATCCGGGATATTTTCGGCGCCATGGGCGACCGCGCCTTCGGGGCGCTGATGCTGATCTTCGCGCTGCCGAACGTGTTCCCGACGCCGCCCGGCACCTCGGCCATCCTGGGCGCGCCGCTGATCTTCCTGACCGCGCAGCTCGCCTTCGGTCTCTCGCCCTGGCTGCCGGCCTTCATTGCCAACCGCTCCATGGCGCGCAAGGATTTCGCAACCATCACCTCCAAGATCATCCCCTGGCTCGGCCGGGCGGAGAAGATGCTGAAGCCGCGGCTCACCTTCCTCGTGCATCCGCCGGTGGAATATCTGATCGGCTTCCTCTGCCTCGTGCTCGCCATCGTGCTGGCGCTGCCCGTGCCGCTCCGCAACATCCTGCCGGCGCTGGCGATCTGCCTGTTTTCCTTCGCGATCCTCGAGCGGGACGGCCTCTTCGCCATCCTCGGCTTCATCACCTCGGTCATCTCGGCGATTGTCGTCTCGGGCGTCGTCTACGGCATCATCAAGGCGTTGATTTACCTTGTCTCCTCTGCTCTGATGTGAACGATTTGAGTTCAAGGAGAAAAGAATGCTGAAGGGAATTTCGCCGCTGCTCGATGCGGATCTGCTGCATGCGCTGAGGGCCATGGGCCATGGCGACGTGATCGCGATCGTGGATACCAATTTCCCGGCGGACCGGTTTGCCCGGACCACCACGCTCGGCCGTCCGCTGAAGATCTCCTGCCCGACCGCCGCTGAAGCCACCGCCGCCATCCTCGGCGTCATGCCGCTCGATACCTTCGTGGAGGGTGCGGCCGTGCGCATGGAAGTGGTGGGCGCACCCGACGAGATCCCCGCCGTGCAGCAGGAGGTCCAGGCCGCCGTCAATGCCGCCGAAGGCAAGGACTGGCCGCTCACCACCCTCGAACGCTTCGCCTTCTATGAGCGTGTCTCCAAGGCCTATTGCATCGTCCAGACCGGCGAACGCCGCTTCTACGGCTGCTTCGCGTTCACGATGGGCGTCATCCCGCCGGAGGCGTGAGGAAGGTACAGCAGGCGGGCTCTTCATGAGCGCTTATTGACTTCCTGCCTCAGTTTGGCATATAAGAAGATCATGATGTGGCGGCAGGGCATGCCCCACGTTAAAAACTGAAATGCCCATTGATTGATAAAAAGGCCTTCGGGCCTTTTTTTATTTCGAGATTTTGAATTGGGTCGCGATTGGCTTCGGCGTTTGCCGGACCGGTACCCCCCTCTGCCTTGCCAGGCATCTCCCCCACAAGGGGGGAGATCACCGTGTGGCAGGCCGCTCAGTCCCAAACAAGCCCTCAGGCCGACTCGCTGAAGAACCGTTGCAGTTCGGCGATCCGTCCCGCGCGTTCGGCGGCGAACGGGCCCTGGGCCGCGCTGACGGAGGCGACGGCGGCTTCGGTGAGGGCGACGAGCGCCACCGGGTCGAGGCAGCCGGTTGCGCCCTGCATGGGGCCATGGATCACGTAATCGCAGACCTGTTCCATGTCCGGCAGCGCGGCATGGGTGAAGAGCACGACGTGATGGCCCGCATGGCGCGCGGCGATCGCCAGCCGCTGCAGACGGTTGGTGGAGAGATGGTCGTCGATGATGACCAGAAGGCAGTTCGCACGGCGGTTGCCGAGCAGCTCCAGATAGGTGCCGTCGCCGCCGCTCATGTTGCGCACGCCGTCACGCACCACGCCGAGCCGGCTCGCGAGATAGACCGCCATGGGCAGCATCTGGCCGAGCGAGGCCACGTAGACCTCCGAGGCCCGGGCCATGGCATCGACGGCGCCGCGCCATTGCGCTCCGGTGGTGATCGCCTGCACCTGGCGCAGCGCATCCATGTGATCGCGTGCGGGGGCGATGTCGCGCTGCGCCGGTTCGGCAAAGCCGTTCGCCGCCTCGCCACGCTCGGCCGTCTTCAGCATGCCGCCGCCGTTGCGCAGCACCGGGGCGCTGTGCGGATCGATGTTCATGGAGCGCAGGAAGCGGCCCACCGTCATCGGACTGAGGTCCAGCCGGTCCGCGACGCTCGCCGCCGTCTCGTAGGAAATGTCGCCCGGATGCTCCATGTAGTAGCGTGCCAGCCGCTTCTCCGCCGGCGTGCCGGACTTCAAGCTATTGTTGAATTTTTCAAACAGCGTTTCCAAAGGTCCCGATCCCCCTCGCAATGCGGCGCGCCGGTTCCCCGTCTCCGCGCTCCCCCGAGCGGCTTGAAGACGGAAGGATTGATTTGATTTCAGAAGATGCACGCCCACATCATCTCAATAAGTTCCAAATTATATTAGCATGTGTTTTATTCGCAAGATCCCCGTCACGCATATTTGGGGATATTTCCGATCAAAAATAGTTGTACGGATAAAAAACACCCTTGGAGGTATTAAAAGTTGACGATTTCTCGCGGTCGGCAGGAAGGCTGACCTATTCTGCGTGCTCCGTTACCGTCTGTGGCAGGCCTTCCGCACTCTCGACGAGCGGGGCAGGAATGGCATTCGTCTTTCCCTCGAAGCGACAGAGATCCGCAATCACGCAAGTTTCGCATTCCGGCCGCCGCGCCTTGCAGCAATAGCGCCCGTGCAGGATCAGCCAGTGATGGGCGTGGAAGAGGTATTCTTCCGGAATGATCGCCATCAGCGCCGCCTCCACCTCGTCCGGCGTCTTGCCGGGGGCGAGCTTCAGCCGGTTGCCGATGCGGAACACGTGCGTATCGACCGCCATGGTCGGGATGCCGAAGGCCATCGACATGACCACGTTCGCGGTCTTGCGCCCGACGCCCGGCAGCGTCACCAGCTCCTCGCGGGTGCGCGGCACCTCGCCGCCGAAATCGCGGATCAGCTTTTCGCTGAGCGCGATCACGTTCTTCGCCTTGTTGCGGAAGAGGCCGATGGTCTTGATGTAGGAGATCAGCCGCTCCTCGCCGAGCGCCACCATTTTTTCCGGCGTGTCCGCCACCGCAAAGAGCGCGCGCGTCGCCTTGTTGACGCCGGCATCCGTCGCCTGGGCAGAGAGCGCGACGGCCACCACGAGCGTGAACGGGTTCACATGCTCGAGCTCGCCCTTCGGCTCCGGACGAATGATCGAAAAACGGCGGAAGATCTCGCGGATTTCCTCGGGGCTATAGGCCGTGAGCTTGCGCTTCCGGCCCCTGGAAGCCGGCTTCTTCGCGCCGGTCTTCGCCTTTGCCTTCACGGTCTTGTCAGCAGGCGCGTCAGAACGCGCATTTGACTTTTCATAAGTTTCAGGGCTGGATTCCGGGCGCGATGTCTTCATGGAAAACCATATAGCGAGCCAGGATGACCGAAATCAACGCCGACACCCTCAACGACCGTCCGATCTTTTCCGCCGAGCTCGTTCCGCACCGCTCGCTCGGGGCGCGGGGCTGGAAGATCTTCATGTTGCTCACGGGCTTTCTGACGATCGCCCATGTGGCGGTCTTCCTCATCAGCGGCGCCTGGCCGGTCGCGATCTTCTTCGGGCTCGATTTCGCGCTGCTCTATGGCGCCTTCTATCTCAACTACCGCGCGGCGCTGGCGCGGGAGGAGGTGCAGGTCTCGCGCATGGAGCTGACGGTCCGGAAGTTCCGGCCCTCCGGCGAGGCCAGGGAAATCCGCTTCAACCCGTTCCATGCGCGCTTCGACGTCAACCGCCACACGGATATCGGCATCACCTCCATGGCGCTCTCGGGCGGCGGGCGACGGACGGACGTGGGCTCGTTCCTCAACCTCGATGACCGCGAGAGCTTCGCGAAGGCCATGACCTCGGCGCTCGCGACCGTGAAAAGGCGCATCTGAGGGCACTGGCAAGAATCGGGTGGCCCGAAGGCTCCTGCCATGGTGATATCGTGGGCATCAGGAGACCTTGCCATGACCATGATCGCCACGCTCGAAAAAGACATCACCCCCGAAGGCCGGGAATATGACACCGTCCGGGAGGTGATCGAGATTCTGACCGAGGATTACCGCGAGCAGCCGACGCTCGAAGACATCGCCCGCCGCATCGGCCAGCCGCCGACCCAGCTGCAGAAGGTCTTCACCCGCTGGGCGGGCCTTTCGCCCAAGGCCTTCCTGCAGGCAGTGACGCTGGATCACGCCAAGCGCCTGCTCGGCCGCGAAGGCCTGCCGCTTCTCGAAACCGCGCTAGAGCTCGGCCTGTCCGGACCCGGGCGTCTGCACGATCTCTTCGTCACCCACGAGGCCATGTCGCCGGGCGAATGGAAGGCCAAGGGGGCAGGGCTCGTCATCCGCTACGGCTTTCACCGCTCGCCCTTCGGCGAGACGCTGGTCATGATCACCGACCGCGGTCTCGCAGGTCTCGCCTTCGCCGATGGCGATCAGGACGCCTGCTTCCGCGACATGGCCGAGCGCTGGCCGGCAGCAGGCTTCGTGCGCGACGAGCAGGCGACGCAGCCCTACATCGCCCGCGTCTTCGATCCTGCTTGCTGGAACCGCGACCAGCCGCTCCGCGTTGTGCTCATTGGTTCGGACTTTCAGGTGCGGGTATGGCAAAGCCTGTTGAAGATCCCGCTCGGCCGGGCGGTCACCTATTCGGACATCGCGGCCGATATTGGCCAGCCTGCGGCCTCGCGCGCGGTGGGGGCCGCCGTCGGGCGCAATCCCATATCCTTCGTGGTTCCCTGCCACCGGGCGCTCGGCAAGAACGGAGCGCTGACGGGCTATCACTGGGGCCTCACTCGCAAGCGCGCCATGCTCGGCTGGGAGGCGGCGCAGCTCGGGTGAGGGCTGCCTGCCGGCTCGTCCGGGATGGTTCGAGCCCTCCGCTCAAAACGATTGAAACGCGCCTTTTCGGGACTCTCCCGCGCTTGACAAGGGCCGGCTTCGCTGGCGATAGTCCGCCCGACAACACCGGATCTCTGTCTGAACCCGATCCGGGGAGGATGCCGATGACCATTCGCCGGGAAACACCTGCCCGCCCTGCGGCCGAAGCCGCCGTCTGCGCGCCGTTTTTCCGCACCTCCACGCGCTATTGGCGATATCCGACGGGCCGCTGAGCCCCCGAATCGCCTGCCGCATCCGCCCCCAAGGGATGCTTTCCCGGCCGCAAGGCCACCTCGCTTCAAGCATGACAAGGAACAGAACCCCATGACCTCCAAGCTCGACCAGCTCCGCGCCATGACCACCGTCGTTGCCGATACCGGTGACATCGAGGCGGTTGCGCGTCTGAAACCCGTGGATTGCACCACCAACCCGACCATCGTGCTCAAGGCACTCGGCACGCCCATGTTCGCCGATGCCATCAAGGAAGCGGTCACCTGGGGCAAGAGCCAGGGCGGCAGCCAGGACGGCGTCGTTTCCGCCGTCGCCGACCGGCTCGCCATTTCCGTCGGCGCGGCACTCGCCGGTCTCGTTCCGGGCCGTGTCTCCACCGAAGTGGATGCCGACCTCTCCTTCGACACTCATGCCTCGGTCGAAAAGGGCCGCGCCATCATCAAGGCCTACGAGGACCGCGGCATAGCCCGCGAGCGCATCCTCATCAAGCTCGCCTCCACCTGGGAAGGCATCCGCGCGGCGGAAGTCCTGCAGAAGGACGGCATCGACTGCAACCTGACGCTTCTCTTCTCCAAGGCCCAGGCGATTGCCTGCGCCGATGCCGGTGCCTTCCTGATCTCGCCCTTCGTCGGCCGCATTCTCGACTGGTACGCCAAGTCGACCGGCAAGACCTATACGGCGGAAGAAGATCCGGGCGTGGTCTCCGTCCGCTCGATCTACAATTACTACAAGGCGAACGGCATCAAGACGATCGTCATGGGCGCCTCCTTCCGCAATGCAGGTGAAATCGAAGCGCTGGCCGGCTGCGACCGCCTGACCATCAGCCCGGCGCTGCTCGACGAGCTCGCCAAGGACGAGGGCACGCTGACCCGCAAGCTCGCACCGGAAAGCTTCGAGGCCGATGCGCCCATCACCATGGACGAGAAAACCTTTCGCTGGATGCTGAACGAAGACGCCATGGCCACCGAAAAGCTCGCCGAAGGCATCCGCCAGTTCGGCAAGGACCTGGCGGCGCTCCGCACCATGGTCGCAAAGGAACTCGCCGCCTGAGATAAGTCTCGCTTTGACATCATGAAAGCCGTCCGCGAGGGCGGCTTTTTTGCGTCAGTGCTGTCGATTGACGATCTGCAGTACTTCTCCTCGCCGATGCTGCGGCATATACCCCCCTCTGCCTTGCCAGGCATCTCCCCCTCAAGGGGGGAGATCAGCAGGAGGCGCCGGCCCCGAGTCAATCTCCCCCCTTGAGGGGGAGATGTCCGGCAGGACAGAGGGGGGTACCATCGCCG
>CAMFHT010000064.1 GCA_945952245.1 uncultured Rhizobium sp.
AGGTTTCGGCCAAGGACAAGGGCACCGGCAAGGAACAGCAGATCCGCATCCAGGCTTCCGGCGGTCTCTCCGACGCCGACATCGAGAAGATGGTGAAGGATGCCGAGGCCCATGCCGCCGAGGACAAGAAGCGCCGCGAGGGCGTCGAGGCGAAGAACCAGGCCGAAAGCCTGATTCACTCGACCGAGAAGTCGCTGAAGGAATATGGTGACAAGGTTTCCGAAACGGACCGCAACGCCATCTCCGATGCGATCGCAGCGCTCAAGACCTCGGTCGAAGCCTCCGAGCCCGACGCGGATGACATCAAGGCCAAGACCCAGACCCTGATGGAAGCCTCGATGAAGCTCGGCCAGGCGATCTACGAGGCCCAGCAGGCCGAAGGCGCCGGCGCCGAAGGTGCCCAGGCTGAAGGCGACGAGAACGTCGTGGACGCCGATTATGAAGAAGTGAAGGACGACGACCGCAAGCGTTCCGCTGGAGGCAAGCCGACCGCGCACCCCTGAAAGCCGTTCCGGCCCCGGATCCCGCCTCACAGGAGCGGGATCCGGAAAACCGGGAAAGGGTTGAAGCCGCGCGCCAGCAATGACGCGCGGTTTTCTGAAGGCAGACGAGATTGAACACGAGACCTGGCAGAGCCGGATCGAGACCCGTGCTTCCGCACCGTCTCTCCGGCAAACGCCGAACTCCATTGACCGGAGCTGACCCCGATGGCGAAAGCTGATTTTTACGAAACCCTGGGTGTGGCGAGGACCGCCGACGAGAAGGAGCTGAAGAGCGCCTTCCGCAAGCTCGCCATGCAGTGCCACCCGGACAAGAATCCCGGCGATGCCGCCGCGGAGAAGAAGTTCAAGGAAATCAACGAGGCCTATGAGACGCTCAAGGATCCGCAGAAGCGTGCGGCCTATGACCGCTTCGGCCATGCGGCCTTCGAGCAGGGCGGCATGGGCGGCGGCGGTTTCGGCGGCGGCGGCTTTGCCGGCGCGGGCGGCTTCTCCGATATCTTCGAGGACATTTTCGGCGAGATGATGGGCGGTGGCCGCGGCCGTCGCTCCTCCAATGGCCGCGAGCGCGGGGCCGACCTGCGCTACAACATGGAAATCACGCTGGAAGAGGCCTTCGAGGGCAAGACCGCGCAGATCCGCGTGCCGACCGCGATCACCTGCGATGCCTGCACCGGCACGGGCGCCAAGCCCGGCACCAAGCCCACGACCTGCTCGACCTGCCACGGTTCGGGCCGCGTGCGGACCGCCCAGGGCTTCTTCTCGGTCGAGCGCACCTGCCCGACCTGCCAGGGCAAGGGCCAGACGATTTCCGACCCCTGCACCAAGTGCCACGGCCATGGCCGCGTCACCGAAGAGCGTTCGCTTTCGGTCAACATTCCCGCCGGCATCGAGGACGGCACCCGCATCCGCCTGCAGGGCGAGGGCGAGGCCGGCCTGCGCGGCGGCCCGGCTGGCGACCTCTACATCTTCCTCTCGGTCGCGCCGCATCCCTTCTTCAAGCGGGATGGCGCAGACCTCTACTGCACCGTGCCCGTCTCGATGACGACGGCGGCGCTCGGCGGCAAGTTCGACGTCTCCACGCTCGACGGCACCAAGTCCCGCGTCACAATTCCCGAGGGCACCCAGGCCGGCAAGCAGTTCCGCCTGAAGGCCAAGGGCATGCCCGTGCTGCGCTCCTCGCAGGTGGGCGACCTCTACATCCAGATCCAGATCGAAACCCCGCAGAAGCTCACCAAGCGCCAGCGCGAGCTGCTGCAGGAATTCGAACAGATCTCGTCCAAGGAGAACAACCCTGAAAGTTCAGGCTTCTTCTCCCGGATGAAGGATTTCTTCGATACGCTGAGCGATTGAGGTTGGATTGGGAGTGCCACACGCCGATGTCGGCGATGATACCCCCCTCTGCCTTGCCAGGCATCTCCCCCTCAAGGGGGGAGATGGACTCGCGGCGGATCTCCCGCCAAACGTCAAACGTTGCATTCACTGAACAGTTGACAGGGAGCGAGCGGCAGGCGGCACGCTGATCTCCCCCCTTGAGGGGGAGATGTCCGGCAGGACAGAGGGGGGTAACCTCCCGCAGCTTCAACCATCGTCTCGAACCATCCGGCGGCATACTCCAAATAAAGCTCTGAGCGCGGAGCAGCACCCTTCGAGGCCTAAGCTGCGCTTCGGCACCTCAGGGTGAGGGCTTTGTATGTGCCGCCGGTGCTCCCAAGCACCCACTCGTGGTGAGGTGCGAGCAGAGCGAGCCTCGAACCATCCGGCGGCATACTCCTGACCTCACCCACAAATCCTTGCCACCACCCCCGCCTTCCGGCATAGCTCCGGCATCGGCAAATCACCGGAGCCGCCATGCCCCATCGCGTCGCCATCGAGGAGATCAGGCTGACCGCCTTTCGCAATTATGCGGAAGCGGCGCTGACGCTCGACAGCCGGCATGTTGTGCTGACGGGCGACAATGGGTCGGGCAAGACCAATCTGCTGGAGGCCGTATCCTTCCTCTCGCCGGGGCGGGGCCTGCGCCGGGCGCCCTATGGCGAAGTGGTGAAGGACGGGACGGAAGCCGGCTTCTCGATCTTTGCCCGCATCGACGGCATGGAAGGCGAGGTTGCGATCGGCACCGGCAGCGAACCGGGCGAGGATGGCGCGACGCGCAGGCTTCGCATCAACGGCACGCAGGCGAAGAGCGCCGACGAACTGACCGATCATCTGCGCGTGCTCTGGCTGACGCCCGCCATGGACGGCCTCTTCACCGGGCCGGCAGGCGACCGCCGCCGGTTTCTGGACAGGCTCGTGCTGTCGGTCGATCCCGCCCATGGCCGCCGCGCCAGCGATTTCGAGCGCGCCATGCGCAGCCGCAACCGCCTTTTGTCCGAAGGTCGCATGGACCCCGCCTGGCTCTCCGGCATCGAGCGGCAGATGGTCGAGCTCGGCATCGCCATGGCGCTCGCCCGGCGCGAGATGCTGGGCTTCCTCGCCCACCTGATCGAGAGCAACCAGGCCGATGCACCCTTCCCTTCCGCCCGCTTGGCGCTGACCGGCTTTCTGGGCGGGGAGGCGGAAAAGCCTGCCGCTGATCTAGAGGAGGATTATGCCGCGCGCCTGATGGAGAGCCGATACCGCGATGCGGGCGCGGGCCGGACGCTCGAGGGACCGCACCGGGCGGATCTTCTCGTCTTCCACGCGTCGAAGGAGATGGATGCCGGGCGCTGCTCGACCGGCGAGCAGAAGGCGCTGCTGATCGGCCTCATCCTTGCCCATGCCCGCCTCGTCGCCACGATGACCGGCCATGCGCCCATCCTGCTCCTCGACGAGATCGCCGCCCATCTCGACGAGGGCCGCCGCGCCGCACTCTTCGACCTCGTGGAAGATCTCGGCGGCCAGGCCTTCATGACGGGGACCGACCGCTCCCTCTTCACCGCACTCGGGGAGAGGGCCCAGTATTTTACCGTCGCGGCGGGGAAGATTTCGGCTTAGGCTGTAGAAAGCCGCCCATCGAAGGAACAGGCATGACCGAGACCCCGCCCCTCTCGCCGGAAGAAATCGACCGCTACAAACGGCACATCCTGTTGCCGGAAGTGGGCGGCGCGGGCCAGCAGGCGCTGAAGCGGGCGAAGGTGCTGGTGATCGGCGCCGGCGGGCTCGGAAGCCCCGTGCTGCACTATCTGGCGGCGGCGGGCGTCGGCACGCTGGGCATCGCCGATGACGACCGGGTGTCGCTCTCCAACCTGCAGCGGCAGGTGATCCACGACACCGGTACGCTTCACGAAGAGAAGACGGAAAGTGCCGCTCGCGCCATTGCGCGGCTCAACCCGCATGTGCGGGTGGTGCGCTACGACGAGCGCTTCTCCCTCGCCAGGGCCGCGGATATTCTTCCCGGTTACGATCTCCTGATCGACGGCTCCGACAATTTCGAGACGCGCTATGCGGCTGCCGATGCGGCGGAGCGGGCGGAAATCCCGCTCGTCACCGGCGCCGTCGGGCGCTTCGACGGTTCGCTGACGGTGCTGAAGCCCCATGCCACGGACGAGAAGGGCGAACAGAACCCGCGCTACCGCGATCTCTTCCCCGAGGCGCCGCCGGAAGGGCTGATCCCCTCCTGTGCGGAGGCGGGCATCATCGGTGCGCTGACCGGCGTGATCGGCACGCTGATGGCCATGGAGGCGATCAAGCTCATCACCGGCATCGGCGAACCGCTGATCGGCCGCCTGCTGCTCTATGACGGACTTTCGGCGCGCTTCGACACGATCCGCTACCGCCGCCGCAAGAGCAAGGGCTGACCTCAGCGGTTGGGCAGAACGCGGTTCGGCGGGCGGTGGCCGTCGAAATAGGTCCTGATGTTGATGATCACCTTGTCGCCCATGTCGATACGGCCCTCGATCGTGGCCGAGCTCATGTGCGGCAGGAGCGTGACCTTGCCTTCCTGCGCGAGCTTGATCAGCTTCGGGTTGACCTTCGGCTCGTTCTCGAACACGTCGAGGCCGGCGCCGGCGATCTTGCCGGCCTTGAGGCAGGAGATCAGCGCCTGCTCGTCTATCACGTCGCCGCGGGCGGTGTTGACGAGATAGCTGGTCGGCTGCATCAGCGCCAGCCGGCGGGCGGAAAGCAGGTGGAAGGTCGCCGGCGTGGAAGGGCAATTGACCGAGACGATGTCGACGCGCGCCAGCATCTGGTCGAGGCTGTCCCAATAGGTTGCCTCCAGCGCCTCTTCGGTCGCCGGGTTGACGCGCTTGCGGTTGTGATAGTGGATCGAGAGCCCGAAGGCCTTGGCGCGGCGCGCGACCGCCGTTCCGATGCGACCCATGCCGATGATGCCGATGCGCTTGCCCCAGATGCGGTGACCGAGCATCCAGGTCGGCGACCAGCCGGCCCATTCGCCACCCTTCGCGGTCAGAATCTGCGCGCCCTCCGCAAGCCGGCGCGGCACGGCGAGAATGAGTGCCATGGTCATGTCGGCGGTGTCTTCGGAGAGCACGTTCGGCGTGTTGGTGACGGTGATGCCCTTCTTCGCGGCGGCATCGACGTCGATATGATCGACCCCGTTCGAGAAGCTTGCGATCAGCTTCAACTGCGGGCCGGCCGCCTCGATGAGCGCGGCATCGATCCGGTCCGTCACCGTCGGCACCAGCACGTCGGCGTGCCCGACGGCGGCGCGCAGCTCGTCCGGCGTGCGCGGGCTGTCATCGACGTTGAGTTCCGCATCGAAGAGCTCGCGCATGCGCGTCTCGACCGCGTCCGGCAGCTTGCGGGTAATGTAAACCCTGGGTTTTTTCTTGGGCGTCATGGGTGCTTTCGATGACTTGTTCAGGTCTCATTAACCAAAAGAGCGGATAAAATCCAGCGAGGCCATTTCTACCAGACGCGCGGGCGAAGACAAATAGCACGGTGCGCCTGAACTGGAAATCGTGACCCCGCCGGGCGGCATGCCGCCATGGGTCCGGTCGGCATCTTCACGAAAGCGAGACGACATTGGAAAAGCGCAAGCTTGCCCTTCTGGCAAAACCCGTCCTGAAACAGTTCCTTGCCGGCATCGTCTTCACGCTCGTTGCAAGCCTTGCCGTGCCCGAGCCGAGCCTTGCGCAGACGACGAAGGGGCCGAGCGGCCTGCCGCTGCCGCGCTTCGTCTCGCTGAAGTCGAAGAAGGTGAACCTGCGCGTCGGCCCCGCCACGACCTATGCGGCGTCGTGGATGTATCTGAAATCCGGCCTGCCGGTCGAAATCATCCAGGAATACGACAACTGGCGCAAGATCCGCGATGCCGACGGCACGGAGGGCTGGGTCAACCAGGCGCTGCTGTCCGGCACCCGCACCGCCATCGCCGCCCCGTGGATGAAGGCCAAGGGCCCGAACATCTACGTCAACATGCGCCGGAAGCCCGAGACCAGTTCCGCAATCGTCGCCAAGCTCGAGCCGGGCGTCGTCGTCCATCTCTCCGAATGCAATGGCGACTGGTGCGAGGCCGATTACGACGGCACCGACGGCTGGATCTCGCAGGCCGAGATCTGGGGCGCCTATCCCGGCGAAGTCTTCAAGTAAGGCCCGCCCTCAGGCGAGCCCGGCCTTGACGGCGGCATCCTTCAGCGAGCCCATGGGCCGCGGCCCGATCTGCTGGATCACGATGCCGGCGGCAAGGCAACCGAGGCGCCCGCAATCCTCGAGCGAACGGCCCTGCGTATAGCCGTGCAGGAAGCCTGCGGCGAAGAGATCGCCCGCCCCGGTCGTATCGACCAGTTCGCGGATCGTGGTTGCCGGCACGTGAATGCGCTCCGACCCCTTGAGGATCATCGCGCCCTCCTCGCTCATCGTCACGGCGGCGAGCTTGCAGTCGCCGGCAATCTTCGTCAGCGCCGCATCGAAATCGTCGGTCTCGTAGAGCGACAGCGTCTCCTCGCGGTTGGCGAAGACGATGTCCACCGTGCCCGAGCGCATGAGGTCGAGGAACTCGGAGCGGTAGCGCCCGACGCAGAAGCTGTCCGACAGCGTCATCGACGTCTCGCGGCCATGCTCGTGCGCGATGCGGCAGCAGTCGAGGATCGCCTCCTTGGCGCGGGGCGGGTCCCAGAGATAGCCTTCGAAATAGGTGACCTTGGCCGCCCCCACCACCTCCGGTTCGACGTCCTCGGGGCCGAGTTCCACGCAGGCGCCGAGATAGGTGTTCATCGAACGCTCGCCGTCCGGCGTCACGAAGATCATCGAACGCGCCGTCGGCGGCTGCGTGCCCTTGGGCTTCGTCGCGTAATGCACGCCCTGGGCGCGGATGTCGTGGGTGAAGATGCCGCCGAGCTGGTCCTCGGCCACCTTGCCGAAATAGGCCGCACGGCCTCCGAAGCTCGCGACGCCCGCCGCCGTATTGCCGGCGCTGCCGCCGGAGGCTTCCACCGCCGGACCCATGCGCGAATAGAGCAGCTCCGCCCGCTCGGCATCGATGAGGTTCATCGCCGCCTTGGTGATCCGGTTGTCGGTCAGGAACGCATCGTCGCAACGGGAGATGATGTCGACAATTGCATTGCCGATGGTGAGGACGTCGAAGGAAACGGTCAAGGAAAGCCCCGGGATTGATATCAGCCGGGATTTGGTTCTACCGTTTTTTTCATGTGAGAAAAGCGAAAAGCGGCAACTCCCCGGAAGAAGTCTGGGACACGCCCGCTTTCAATGCTAGACGGGATGGAAGCTCTTCCCGAAAGCCTGCCGATGTCCGCCGTTCTCCACGATGTCCTGCCTGTCTTCCTGTTGATCCTGACGGGCTTTCTGGTCGCTCAAAGCGGTCTCATGAAGGCGGAGGTGGGCGAGGCGCTCGGCGAATTCGTCTTCCGTGTCGCGGTGCCGGTCCTGCTCTTCCGCACCATCGCTCTTGCCAAAGTGGAAGGCGGCACACCGTTTTCACTCTGGATCGCCTATTTCTCCGGCGTCACCGTCGCCTGGACGGTCGGCCATCTCATCGCCACCCGCGTCTTCGGGCGCGATCGCCGCATCGGCGTCATCGCCGGCGTCTCCTCGGCCTTTGCCAACAATGTCTTCATCGGCCTGCCGCTGGTGGAGCGCGTGGTCGGGCCGGAGGGCATCGTCGCCGTCTCGATCCTGCTCGCCGTCCACCTGCCGCTGATGATGATTGCCGGCACGGTGCTGATGGAGCGTGCGGTGCGCCGCGAGACGGGCGATCCCGGTCGCGGACTCCTGGCCGTGGTCAGGCAGACCGGCATCAACCTCGCACAGAACCCGCTCGTCATCGGCCTGGTCGCCGGCTCGCTCCTGCACTGGTCGGGCCTGGCCCTCCCCTCGATGCTCGACACGCTGACCGCACAGATCGCCGGCATCGCAGGCCCGGCAGCATTGATCTCGCTCGGCATGGCGCTGAAGCGCTACGGCATCTCGGGCAATGTCGGGCTGGCGAGCGTGATCTCCGCCCTGAAGCTCCTGCTCCTGCCCGCAAGTGTCTGGACGAGCTGCCATCTGCTTGGCCTCAGCCCGCGCTGGACGGCGGCCATGGTGCTGACGTCCTCCGTGCCGACCGGCGTCAACGCCTGGCTCATCGCCAACCGCTTCAATGCCGGCCACGGCCTCGCGGCCTCGGCAATCACCCTCTCCACCCTTTTCGGCGTGCTGACGGTGACCTTCTGGGCAGCCTATGTCGGCGTTCCCGAATAGAAGCCTTTTCGCCGGTTCGCGGGGATATTTCTCATAACAATCTCACCCCTAAGCCTCTGATATTCCGGCATCGGCAAGAAAACCTCACCGCATTTCATCCCCGTCCCTTCAACCCCTGCCAGACTGTCTCCGCTCCGCCATCGGATACACCGGTCTAGTCTGCGAACCCGGCGAGGTGGAGACGGTGTTCCGGCCTGCCGTTCGCAGCGGCGGGGGCGGAACGGTGCAGAGAATGGATTCCCCTCCCACCTCCAGGATGGGGGCGTGCCTGTGTGGTAACGAAAAGTCCGGTGTGGATGAGCAGCGGAAATGCTGCTGGGATAAGGCCCGTCAACCGGGCCGCCGCCGCGGGGGCAGAACCCTCCCGATGGCGAAGACACTGTGGCGAAGAGAAGCCCTCTGCATTGTAGAGACACTGAAATGGGGCGCTGGCCGCGTCACATACTAAACATATTCGGCGCTGCCTGCGCCCCTGCCGACCCCCGAGGCCATCGGGGAAGGGATTTTGAACCGAAACTCCGCTGCCAGGGCAGACGGGGCTGAAGCCGTTTCGGCTTAGCAATGGAAGGATGACCCATGCCGGATCAGAGATGGGAAGACAGCCTCAACGTGCTGGATCTGAGAAACCTCTTCTACATCGAACTCGTGGAGCGCTATGCCAGCAACTTTACCCGCGAATACCTCCGCTGCCGCATCGGCCAATGCCGGCGGCACAGGATCTGCATGGGGTCGATGGCGCCTCTGGACGGCTATCTCCCGCCGCCCTTCTGTCAGTGCGGACCCAAGGGCATCCGGCCGCCGTGCCGGCGGCGGTTCCAGCCCTTAACGCTCGACGACATCCTTGACATGGGACCGAAGCTGGCGGTCATGGTGGGCGAAGAAAATCATGGTCTCTCCTTCAGCGGCCGCATCAAGGCGAGGCGCGATGCCCGGCGCAGCCAGGAACGCAAGCGCGGCCTGCAGCCGGGAGAGCTCACCGAAATACTAAGCCCGGCCTTGCGGGCCGGGCTCTTCAAGTTCGTCGAGCGATGGTGAAAGCGGCTTATTGAGCCGGAGCTGCCGGAGCGGCTGCGCCGCCTGCTGCGGGCGCTGCAGGTGCTGCGGCGCCACCTTCGGCCGGAGCGGCGGGTGCTGCGGCACCACCTTCGGCCGGGGCTGCACCCGGAGCCGGGAACGGGACCGGGCTGTCGGAGAGCGTCGCAAGATAGGCGATGAGGTTTGCGCGCTCGTCGTCCTTCTTGATGCCGGCGAAGCCCATGGCGGTGCCCGGAATGTACTTCTTCGGGCCGGCCAGGAAGTGGTTCAGGTGGTCATAGCTCCACTTTTCGGAAGCGCCCTTGGAGAAGTCCTTGATGGCGGCGGAATAGGCGAAGCCTTCATGCGCTGCGATCGGACGCTCGACCACGCCCCAAAGGTTCGGACCCACCTTGTTGGGGCCGCCCTTGGAGCCGTCATGACAGGCCGTGCACTTCTTGAACACGGCTTCGCCGGCCTTGGCATCGGCCTTGGCGAGCAGGTCCGCGATCGGAACGGCAGCGGCGGCCGCTTCGCCACCTTCACCGCCCGCGCCACCTTCGGCTTCGGCTGCAGCAATCGCGTAGCCGGGCTTTTCGGGAGTTTCGGAATGGAAAATGCCTTCAGACGCGATGGATACGGACATCAGAACGAAGACGGTTCCCAGAAGGGCACCGACGCCCATGTTCACATATGAATTCATCAGCGAATGCTCCCCTTGCAGCCAGTGCGGTGGGCCTGAACAGGCCATCTTGAAATCGCGCGGAACCTATGTCTTTTGGACAACGGTTGCAACAGGGATTGTGGCCCCTTTGCTGAGACTTTTTGACACTTTTTCATGGGATAGAGAAGGGCGGGCTATGAATAATGAGCAATTTGGCAGGGCGATCGTGCTGATCCCCGCCCGCATGGCCTCCACGCGCCTGCCCGGCAAGCCGCTCGCCGATATTTGCGGCGCGCCGATGATCGTCCAGGTCGCCCGCCGCGCCCGGGAAGCGGGTGCCGCGCGAATCATCATCGCGACCGATCACGCCGAAATCGAGGCCGTGGTGAAGGCCGCGGGCTTCGAGGCCGTGATGACTGCCGAAAGCCACCAGTCCGGCTCCGACCGCATCTTCGAAGCGCTCCAGAAGGCCGATCCGGACGCCCGCGCCGAGATCGTCGTCAACGTCCAGGGCGATCTGCCGACCATCGACCCGGAAGCGATCCGCGCCTCGCTCCGCCCGCTCGAAGAGCCTGCCGTCGATATCGCGACGCTCGCCGCCGTCATCCATGACGAGGCGGAGAAGACCAATCCGAACGTCGTCAAGGTCGTGGGTTCGCCCCTGTCCGAAACCCGTCAGAAGGCGCTCTACTTCACCCGCGCCACCGCACCTTATGGCGAGGGCCCGCTCTACCATCACATCGGCCTCTACGCATACCGCCGCGCCGCGCTCGAGACATTCGTCCGCCTCGGCCCCTCCGCTCTCGAAACCCGCGAGAAACTCGAACAGCTCCGCGCGCTCGAAGCCGGCATGCGCATCGACGTCGAAGTGATCGACACGGTGCCGCTCGGGGTCGATACGCCCGCCGATCTCGACCGCGCCCGCATCCTTCTCGCCCCGAACTCCTGACGAAAGCATTCCGATGACCACGAAGACCAACCGCATTGCCTTCCAGGGCGACTTCGGCGCCAATTCAGACATGGCCTGCCGCGACATGTTCCCCGACATGGAGCCGCTGCCCTGCCAGACCTTCGAGGACGCCTTCGTGGCGGTCGAGAACGGCGAGGCGGATCTCGCCATGATCCCGATCGAGAACACGATTGCGGGCCGCGTCGCCGACATCCACCATCTCCTGCCGGAATCGCGGCTCCACATCATCGGCGAATATTTCATGCCGATCCGCTTCCAGCTCATGGTGCTGCCGGACGTGGAAAAGGACGAGATCCGCACCGTCCACAGCCATATCCACGCACTCGGCCAGTGCCGCAAGATCATCCGCAACAATGGCTGGAAGGCCGTGGTGGCGGGCGATACGGCGGGTGCCGCAAAACTCGTCTCGGAAGTGCGCGACCGCTCGATGGCGGCGCTCGCGCCCCGCCTCGCCGCCGATCTCTACGGGCTGAAGATCCTAGCCGAAAACGTCGAGGATACGGAAAACAACGTCACCCGCTTCGTCGTCCTCTCCCGCGACGAGAAGTGGGCGGAGCCCGCGACCGACGGCAGCCTCGTCGTCACCACCTTCGTCTTCAACGTCCGCAACATTCCGGCAGCGCTCTACAAGGCGCTCGGCGGTTTCGCCACCAATGGCATCAACATGACGAAGCTCGAAAGCTATCAGCTGGGCGGCAAGTTCGTGGCGACGCAGTTCTATGCCGACATCGAGGGCCATCCCTCCGAGACCCATGTCCGCCAGGCGCTGGAGGAGCTGCGCTTCTTCTCGGAAAAGGTCCGCATCCTCGGGGTCTACAAGGGCCACGGCATGCGCGGCCAGCTGCAGCGGCAGGCGGGGGAATGAGGCTCAGGCAAGGATCTCGCGGACCGGACTGCGCAGCGTGATCTGCGGCCAGACCCGGTTGCGGCCGCCGTTCTTGGCCGCGTAGAGCGCCATGTCGGCCCGGGCGATGACTTCCGATGGTGTCGAACGCATGGCATCCGCCTGCGCAACGCCGAGGCTCGCGGTAACATAGGGGCCGGTCGAGCTATCGGGGTGAGGAAGCCGCTCGGCCTCGATCGCCCGCCGGATGGTCTCGGCAAAGGCGATTGCCCGGTCGCTGTCGCTTTCGTCGACGAGGAGCAGGAATTCCTCGCCGCCATAGCGGAAGGCCTCGTCCTTGCCGTCGCGCATCATGGAGAGGATGAGGGCGGCCACCTGCTTCAGGCAGTCGTCGCCGGCCTGGTGGCCGAGGCGGTCGTTGTAGATCTTGAAGTGGTCGATGTCGAGAATGATCACGGCGAGGCTCTGGTGCCAGCCTGCGCCCCTGTCCGAGAATTCGCGCAGCCGCTTGTCGAGGGCGCGGCGGTTCAGGAGCCCGGTCAGCGCATCGCGGTTGCTGATGCCCTCCATCATCATGGAGTGCAGCCGATCCTTGAGCGAGATGAGGTAGAAGAGCCTTTGCTCCCGCTCCATGGAATAGGCGGCGACGATGGCGAACAGGCTGCCCATGACGACGATCAGTTCGATCGCCATGCGGGTCTCGATGGTCGCGATTGGCTGGCTGTGGAGGCCGAGCGAGAAAATGCCGTTGGTGATCACCGCTCCCGCCACCCCGAACCAGAAGCGGGGCCGGTGGATGAGGCAGACGAAGATGACGATGAGAAGCACGCCCTCGTGATAGACCACCCGCTCCGGCATGGCGCTGGAAGCGAGCAGGTAGATCGAGGCGAGCGACATGATGACCATGACGACGATCGAGGCGGAATGGCGGAGCACGGACGAGCGCGCATAACGCACGAAGAGCAGGACCAGCACCAGGGAGACCGGCGTCACGATCGCCAGCCGCAATACGGCGGCAAGCACGAAGACATCGGGAACGAGGAGGTAATCGGCGATCAGGAAGAGGTTGAAGAGTGCGATCCCGACATAGGCCGTGATCAGCATGTGGTGGACCTGGCGGGGACGGGTCTCGCTCTCGAACAGGCGCTCGAGCTGCGGCGAAAACCGCAGCCAGGCGTTACCAACGGTCATTTCCCTTTCGACGAGCTCAGCCAGAGCGCCCGGCGGAAGCGGAAAGCCACCTTTATCTGCATCCATGGCTGAAACAGTCCCGCGCCTTGCATAGTCGTAGTCTGATGTAGAGTTTTATAACTATAATATTAAGCAACTACAAAAGACCGAAGGTAAACACGAAAGGCGGGTAGAGCTCTAGCGGTTGCCGGGCCATTCCACCCAGTCGCGCAGGAGGCGGTGGGCGATGGCGCCTTCGGGCGGCGAGGTCAGGGGCTGGCCCTCCTCCGCCTCCAGGATCGCCCGGGCCTCCTCGCGGGTGAACCAGCGGCAGTCCTCGAGTTCGCTCTCGTCGCGGCGGATCTCGCGGGAGCGGGCCTCGGCGAAACAGCCGATCATCAGGGAATGCGGCATGGGCCAGGGCTGCGAGGCGTGATAGCGCACCTGGCCGATATGGATGCCGCTCTCCTCGAAGGTCTCGCGGCGGACGGAATCCTCGATCGTCTCGCCGGGTTCCACGAAGCCGGCGAGGCAGGAATACATGCCCGGCGGGAAGTGCGGCCCGCGACCGAGTAGGCAAAGATCCCGTTCGAGATCGACTGCGAGCATGATGACGACGGGGTCGGTGCGGGGAAAGGCAAGGTGGCCGCAGGCTTCGCATTCGCGCTTGTAGCCGCCGGCCCTGGCCAGCATGGGGCTGCCGCAGCGGCCGCAGAAACGGGTATTGGCGTTCCACGTCATCAGGCTCGAGGCCTGGGCGAATTCGCCGAGCAGCTCGCCGGTCAGGTGTTGCTCGCGGTAGACGGTGCGTCCGTCCAGCGCCTTGAGATGCCGGGCGAAGCTTTCGGGATCGGCCTTGACCGGCACGGCGAGGCGCGGCTCGCCGCTGCGGCGGTAGCCGAGCAGGATCGCCTCGTCGAAATCGGGCTCCAGCTCCTTCATCTCGTAGAGGGCGAAGAGCGGATCCAGCACCTGACCGTCATGCTTCAGCACCAGCTTGCCGCCGGAAAAGGCGAAGAGATGGGCGCCATCGATCCGAAGAGCCTGTTCGATGCAGTCGTCCGCCCGGTGCTCGGACTGGCGGTCGAGCGCATTGGCGGCAAAGGCGGTGAGACGGGAGGGTTCCGGATGGGGTGGCAGGCGGTCGAAGATGGATTTCGTCATGAGGACAGGGCTTCCAGGATCTTGCGGACGAACAGCTGGCGCTGGTGGTCGTCATAGGGCTCGGACCTGCCGAAACCCCAGACGGGCCCCGGCCAGTTCTGGTCGCCCGCCGAGCGGGCAATGAGATGGATATGAAGCTGCCGGACGATGTTGCCAAGGGCACCGATATTGATCTTTTCCGCCTGAGTGACCGCCTTGAGCGCCGCACCGACCATGTTGACCTCGACGGAGAGCTGCGACTGGTCGAGCGGTTCAAGGTCGAAGATCTCGCTCATGCCGGGCCGCTCCGGAACCAGCATCAGCCAGGGCCAGCGGCTGTCGTTCATGATCCGGAGCTGGCAGAGGCCGAGGCTGACGATCAGATCGCTGTCGCGGGCAAGCCGCTGATCGAGTTCGAAACCGCTCATGAAAAGCCTCCGGTGACCGCTTCGTTCGGCTTCTACCAGTTTTTTCTGCTCTTGGCTTGCATTTACCGTCGAGATTGCCGATATGTGGCTCGGGAGGTTGGTGGTGGACGTTCCACTCGCCAACCGGGTCAGGTCCGGAAGGAAGC
>CAMFHT010000065.1 GCA_945952245.1 uncultured Rhizobium sp.
AGATGTGTATAAGAGACAGGTACCAGGAAGGCGGCCCGGATTACATCTACTCGCTGCTGACCGGTTACCAGGAACCGCCGGCAGGCGTCGAAGTGGCCCAGGGCACGCACTTCAACCCCTACTTCGTGGCCGCCAAGGCGCTGGCCATGCCGAAGCCGATCGAAGACGGCCAGGTGACCTATGACGACGGCGCCCCGGCGACCCTCGACCAGTACGCCCAGGACGTTGCCGCCTTCCTGATGTGGGCTGCAGAGCCCCATCTCGAGGAGCGCAAGCGCACCGGCTTCATGGTCATGGTGTTCCTCGCGATCTTCACTGCGCTCATCTACGTGACGAAGAAGTCGGTCTACGCCAGCAAGGACCATTGATCGCTTCGATCTCTGCCTGAACATCGAAGGGTGGCCCTCGCGGCCACCCTTTTTTATGGCGGCTCATGCCTGTGCTTGCTAAGGTCGGCCATTAGCAAACAAGACATCAACACGGATATTCCATGTCTCTTTCCCGCTCGGAACTCGCCGATACCATCCGCTCCATTCCCGATTATCCGAAGCCGGGGATCATGTTCCGCGACATCACCACGCTCCTCGGCAATCCGCGTGCTTTCCGCCGCGCGGTGGACGAACTGGTGAACCCGTATGTGGGTATGAACGTGCGCAAGATCGCCGGCATGGAAGCGCGCGGCTTCATTCTTGGCGGTGCGGTGGCGCACCAGCTCTCCGCCGGCTTCGTGCCGATCCGCAAGAAGGGCAAGCTGCCCCACGAGACCGTCTCCATCGCCTACAGCCTGGAATATGGCGTGGACGAGATGGAAATGCACCGTGATGCGGTCCTGCCCGGCGAGAAGGTGATTCTGGTGGACGACCTGATCGCGACCGGCGGCACGGCGGTGGGCGCCGTCCAGCTGCTGCGCCAGATCGGCGCCGACGTCGTCTCCGCCTGCTTCGTCATCGACCTGCCGGATCTCGGCGGCCGTGCCAAGCTCGAGGCGCTCGGCGTAGAGGTCAGGACGCTGGTGGAGTTCTCTGGCCACTGAGGAATTTTTCAACAGCCGCCTTACGCCTGATTGCTAAAATATGAATGATCTCTAAAGTAGCAGTGTCGATGGCATCTGCTGCTTTGGAGGAAAAGATGATGCGACATTTGTTTCTTGTTTCGGCGGTGCTGGCCGCTTTGACGGGCACCGCCCAGGCTGGCACGCGTGAAGATGTAGCTGCCCGGGCCACTGCCTTCTTCAACGCCCATAATTCTCACGATCTCGAAACCGTCAGCAGCATGCTCGTCAAGGCCGACGACTTTCTGCTGATCCGCGGCCCGTCCGTCACCTGGGGCACGGATGCAGTGGTGAAGCAGTACGAGGAGGCGTTCAAGGGCGTATGGACGCTTAGGACCGATGGAAAGCCACCGAAAGTCATCGTCGACAGTGATACGACGGCAGAAGTGTTCGTGCCGGTAAACTTCAAAGTGGGCCCGAAAGAGGGCAGCACGAAGGAGTTCGCCATGAACGTGACCCAGATCTGGATCAAGGACGGCGAAAGCTGGAAGATCCGCAGCATCTTCGCCACGCCGGTTGCCGCGAAGTGAACGCGCGCCTGCCTTGCTCGGAGGCAGGCGTTATTCGAATTCGACGATCGCGCTCTCGAAGCGCACGACCGGCTCCCCGTGCTGGTTGTGGCCCTCGCAGAGCACCTGGTTCATGATCCAGCCGGGGCGGGACGATAGCGTCCGCGAGCCGAGCGGCGTCACCGAATAGGTAATGGTGTCGCCGGCAAACACGGGCTTCAGCCAGGAGAGCTTCTTGAAGCCGGGGGAGGGGCCCATCTTAGGCGGCTCAAGGCCCTCGTCGCGAAGCCGCTTTTCCTCGGCTTCGAAGAAGCTCACATAGCAGCGCATCCAGCCCGAGCAGGTGTGCCAGCCGGAGGCGCAGAGGCCGCCGAACAGGCTCTCCTTGGCCGCTTCCGCATCGACGTGGAAGATCTGCGGATCGAATTGCTTCGCGAAGCGGACGATGTCCTCAGGGGAGAAATGGACGGTGCCGATTTCGACCTTCTGGCCGACGGGGTGCAGGTCGATGAGCTTCACGCGGCAGACTCCGTGAGGGTGCGCATGCCCATCATGATGGCGTTCTCGCCCGTGCAGACCGGCTCTCCCTTCTGGTTGACGATCTCGTGCCGGAAGCGGACGACGCCGATGCCGGGCCGGGAGCGGAGCGGGCGCGCCTCGACGACCGTCGTCGTCCCGGAAAGGGTATCGCCCGCCAGCACCGGGTTGCGCCATTCGAGGAAATCGATACCGGGCGAGCCCTGCGACGTGGACTCGAGCAGGAAGGCATCCGTCAGCATCCGCATCATCATGCCGCTGGTATGCCAGCCGGACGCGGAAAGACCGCCCAGAATGCTCGCCTTGCCGGCCTCTTCCGAGAGATGCATGGGCTGCGGGTCGAACTCGCGGGCGAAGGCGATGATTTCCTCCGCGGTCACATGCTTTGGCCCCAGCGCAAAGCTGCGCCCGGCCGTGAAATCCTCGAATGCGTATGTCTTCTCTGCCATGCCCTGTTCCCCGGCAAAATCGGCTGCACAATGGCGAGGCAGCACAGGTTTTTCAAGGTTAAAACAGCGGCATTCTCGTCATCGCGGCTGAAAATGCGGGCACAGGATACAAAATGAAACTGCCGCCCCGGCGGTCGGGACGGCAGCGTGCGCATGTCTGTGACCAACCTGGTTCAGGTGTTGAACTTGAAGTGGATGACGTCGCCGTCCTGCACCACGTATTCCTTGCCTTCGTCGCGGGCCTTGCCGGCTTCCTTGGCGCCGGTTTCGCCGCCGAACTTGACGAAATCGTCATAGGCGATGGTGTTGGCGCGAATGAAGCCACGCTCGAAATCCGAGTGAATGACGCCGGCCGCCTGCGGAGCCTTGGTGCCGCGCACGATCGTCCAGGCGCGGGTTTCCTTGGGGCCGACGGTGAAATAGGTGATGAGGTCGAGCAGGTGGTAGCCGGCGCGGATCAGGCGGTCGAGGCCCGCCTCGTGCAGGCCGAGCGCCTCCAGGAACTCCCTGGCTTCCTCATCCGGAAGCTGCGCCACCTCGGCCTCGATGTTGGCGGAGATGACGACGCATTCCGCGCCCTGTTCCTTCGCCATGGCTTCCACGGCGCGCGTGTGCGCGTTGCCTTCCGCCGCATCCGCCTCGGCCACGTTGCAGACATAGAGTACGGGATGGGAGGTGAGGAGGTTCATGCCCCGCAGGATCTTCACCTCGTCGGGTGCCAGCGTCGGCACCAGCGCGCGGGCGGGCTTGCCTTCGGAAAGCAGCTTCTGCACGGATTCCATGATCGGCAGCTGCGCCATGGAGTCCTTGTCCTTGCCGGTCGCGCGCTTGCGGGTCTGCTCGACGCGGCGCTCCAGGCTGTCGAGGTCGGCGAGCATCAGCTCAGTCTCGATCGTATCGGCATCGGCCACCGGGTTGATGCGGCCTTCGACATGGGTGATGTCGTCATCCTCGAAGCAGCGGAGCACGTGCACCACCGCATCCACCTCGCGGATGTTTGCGAGGAACTGGTTGCCGAGGCCTTCGCCCTTCGACGCGCCGCGCACAAGGCCGGCAATGTCGACGAAGGAGATGCGGGTGGGGATGATTTCCTTCGACTTCGCGCTGTCGGCAAGCACCTTCATGCGCGGGTCGGGAACCGCCACTTCGCCCGTGTTCGGCTCGATGGTGCAGAAGGGATAGTTCGCCGCCTGCGCCGCAGCCGTGCGCGTCAGCGCGTTGAACAGCGTGGACTTGCCCACATTCGGCAGCCCGACGATACCGCATTTGAAACCCATGGGAGGTCCTGTCTTTCATGAAGAATGAGTAGCCCGTGCCTATGGGCGAAACTCGCCGTCCGGTCAAGGCTCTCGCGCATTCGCTTGCAGGGCGGGTGCATCTCGCCTATATTTAAGGGGAAGGAGATATGCCATGGCGCGGCTGACGGTGACGGACAAGGGGGAGGTGACGCTCGACAGGGAATGCCTCGACCTCATTCATGCCAAGCCCGGCGACAAGCTGGACGTCGTGGCCATGCCCGGCGGTACGCTCCGCATCGAGCCGGCGCGACCGGAGCCGAAGGGCGAGCCGGGGGAGAAGCGGGGGCTGGAGGCGTTTTTTGGAAGCATCGAAAACAGGGGCGGGCGTGTCCTGACGATTGACGAGATGCAGGAGGAGATCGAGAAAGCGTGGGCGGGCGAACCGTGATCATCGCAGATACCAACATTCTCCTCCGAGCAGTTCTGAATGACGATCTCGAACAGGCTCAAGCGGCGCGCCAATTCCTCGCCGACGCCAAGTCAATTGCCATTTCGCTCTCGTCGCTCTGCGAGCTTGTCTGGGTACTGAGGCGCATTCACAAGGCCGACCTTGGTCAGATCCTGCGAGCGCTCGAAGTGCTCAGGGAGGATGCGCGCGTCTTATGCGACCGGGAGGCGATTGCTGCCGGCGTTGAATTTCTAAAAGCCGGCGGCGATTTTGCAGATGGCGTCATCGAACATGAGGGACGGCGGCTCGGTGGTACCGTTTTCGCGACCTTCGACCGCAAGGCAGCAGCTCTCATGCGGAAGATGGGCCGGGAGAGCCTGCTGCTTTCCCTCAATTGATGCCGGCACGGCGCAGGTGCAGAGCTACCTACTCCTTCCCCCCGAACAGCTTCTTCAGCATGTCGGCCATGGGTCCGCTGGCGGGTAGCGCCTTGGGCTGTGCGTGGTTTCTCGCCTGATGGATATGTGACTTGCCCTTGGGCGCTTGAGCCCTGGCATCTTTCGCCGGCGCATCGGCAGAGTCCTTCACGCCGACGGCGAGCGCCAGCTTGTTCAGGAACTGGCTCTCCTCGCCACGGATCAGCATGTCGGCATTGTCGGCGATCGCATCGAGCAGCGGGTCGAGCCAGACGCGATCGGACTTCGCGAAATCGCCGAGGACGTGGTTGTGCACCGCTTCCTTTGATCCCGGATGGCCGATGCCGAGGCGGACGCGGCGGTAATCCTTGCCGCAATGGGCGTCCATGGACTTGATGCCGTTATGGCCACCATGGCCGCCGCCCACCTTGATGCGCACGCGGCCGGGCGCAAGATCCAGCTCGTCGTAGAGCACTGTGATGGCGGAAGGTTCCAGCTTGTAGAAGCGCATGGCTTCGCCGACCGCCTCACCCGAGAGGTTCATGAAGGTCTGCGGCTTGATCAGCAGTATCTTCTCGTTGGCGATCTGGCCTTCGGCAATCTCGGCCTTGAACTTCTTCGACCAGGGCGCGAAACCATGCCTGCGGTGGATCGCATCCGCTGCCATGAAGCCGATATTGTGCCGGTTGCCGGCATATTTCGCGCCGGGGTTTCCAAGTCCTGCCAGAAGTAGCATGCCATCCATTCCCTTGGGGTGAGACATGCCCTTGTGTCCGCGAGCCCCGTCACCGTCAATCGGTTTTTTTGATCATGTCCTGCATGCGCTGGGGCGGCATGCCGTACTTGATGTAGAGCCGGTCCTGCGTGCCGTCGAGCACCAGCCGGTTCAGCTCCTTCTGAAGCCGCTTCACGGTATCGTCGGGCACGTCGAGGCTGCAGGCCAGGGCATAGATTGCGGCCGGCATGGTCAGCACGACATCCAGCGCCGCGCCCTTGGCCTTTTCCGCCTCATAGGCCGCCTCCGAGGTCATGGCGAGGTCGATGCGTCCGCTCAGCAGCTTCTTCAGCGTCTGGCTGAAATCGGAGGCGAGGTCGAGCCGAGTAAACCCCTTCTTGGCCAGATATTCCGCGGCATAATCGCCGCGCTGGACGCCGATCACGAAGGCCTTGGCCGCTTCGATGTCCTTCGGTGCGAACGAAGTGCCAGCCTTTCGGATCAGCACCACGCGTCCGCCGCCGAGCGGCTCCACCCACTTGAAGAGCTTGTCGCGCTCTTCCGTATGATTGGTAGAGAAGATGCAGGTGTTCGGCTCCGACGTCGCCATCTGGTAGGCGCGCGCCCAGGGCAGGATCTGCATGTGGTAGGCGATGCCCGCCTTCCGGAAGATGTCGTGGACGAGGTCTGCGCCGGCCCCGACGATCTCACCGCCCTGCTCGAAGTTATAGGGCGGGTAAGGTTCCGTCAGCACGGAGACGGGATCGGCGAGCGCCGGCCCCGCGAGACCAAGAAGTAAAGGACAGAGAAGAAAACGCTTCATCGAACCCTCCCAAGGTTTATGCGAGAGCCCGTCGATCGGTTCGTGAACTCCTTGTCATCAGCGCCGGTCTTCCGGCTGCTTCAGACGGAGCCTGTGGCAAAGCATGGACCCGTTTCCCCTTTTTCGGATTTTATGTGGGTCGTTCGCTATACCACCCCGGTCGTCCGGGTCTGCGTCAGGTCAAACTGCATGAAGTCTTCCAGCTCCGGAACGGGCAGAGGCCGGCTGAACAGATAGCCCTGTCCGCAGTCCACGCCCATTTCCAGAAGCATGCGCCATTGTTCCCGTGTTTCAATTCCCTCCGCGATGACGGTGCAGGCCATCTTGTGCGAAATCGCCGTGATCCCCTCGACCAGCATGCGGCTCTTGTCGTGCATCTCGCCTGCGCCGTCCGTCAGCGCGCGGATGAAGGACTGATCGACCTTGACGATGTCGACGGGGAAGCGGTTGAGATAGCTGAGCGAGGAATAGCCGGTGCCGAAATCGTCGAGCGCGATGCGGCAGCCGAAGCGGCGGATCTGCTCCAGGATCTCCGAGACCTCCGGATTGTCCTGCATCAGCACCGCTTCGGTAATTTCGATCACCAGCGAGCGCGGCTCCACGCCATGCCGTTCGAGCAGGCTCGCCAGCCTGGCCGGCAGTCCGGCCTCGATCTGGAGAGAGGAGAAGTTGATGGCCACATAGGCACCGTCGAGCCCATGCCGCGCCTTCAGCCAGGCGAAGTGCGCGATCGATTTTTCCAGCATGCGGTTGCCGATCGGGATGATGCTGCCCGCATCCTCCGCGACCGAGATGATCTCGGCCGGCGGCAGCACGCCCTTTACGGGGTGGATGAGTCGCATCAGCGCCTCGAAGCCGATGATGTCGCCGGAGGTCAGATTGACCAGCGGCTGGAAATAGGCGTCGAGCCAGTCATTCGCGAGACCGGCCTCGATGTGATCCTCGATCTCGGCCCGGCGGCGAGTCTTGTCGGTCATCGCAGTCTCGTAGACCACGGCGCCGTTGCGACCATCGCGCTTGCGCGAATACATGGCCATGTCCGACATCTGCAGGAGCTCGGCTCCGGACGATGCATGCAGCGGGTAATAGGCGATGCCGATCGAGGCGGAGAGGCGGGCCTCCATGACGCCGGCATCGAACGGCTGCTCGAAGAGCGCGATGAGGTCCTTTGCAAGGTTGAGCGCCCCGTGCTGCGCCTCCGGCGCCATGCGCAGGATCGCGAACTCGTCGCCGCCGAGCCGCGAGATGCAGTCGTCCGCCTTGAGAAGGGGGGCGATCTTGCGCACCACGTCGCACAGCACCGCATCGCCGGCGGCATGTCCCAGATTGTCGTTGATCCACTTGAAGCGGTCGAGGTCGATGAACAGGCAGGCGAGTTCCTGTCCCGTCGCATCGGCAACGCGGATCCGTTCGTCCAGCGCAGCCTCGAAACCCTTGCGGTTCATGAGCCCGGTCAGATGGTCCGTGATCGCCTGCTGGCGGATCAGCGCCTCGGATTCCTTCAGCGCCGTTACATCCGTCATGACGCTGAGAGAGAAGGAGCTGCGAAGATCGCCGGCGCCGGGCGGTGTCTCGACGATCAGCACGTCCATGCGCGTCCCGTCTGCCTTGATGAAGCGTACAGTGACTTCGCGGGTGGAGCGGCCCGGCTCCTCGCTCTCGCCGCGAATGCGGTAGCGTTGATAATCGGCGGGATCGACCATGCTGGAGAAGAACCGCCCGATCACCTCGCCACGGCTATAGCCCGTCGCCACCAGCCAGTAGTCGCTGACGGCGGTGATGCGGTCTTCCGCATCGATGGAATAGAGCATGGCCGGCGTGCGGTTGTAGATGTCGGTGGCGCGGCGATGGGCGAGGCGCAGTTCCTTCTCCTCGCGCTCCAGCTTGCTCTGCATCTCGTTGAAGCGGGCCGCAAGATCGCCCATCTCGTCGCGTGAATCCCAGTCCACCCGCTGGCGCGAACCGAACTTGCGCGTGGCATCGACCGCGGCCGTCAGCCGAAGCAGCGGCGTGATGATCATGATGCGGTTGCCGATGATGGCCGCAGCCGAGACCGCCATGATCGCGAACGCGAAGATCGAGATGAAGCCAAGCTCGATCGGCTTCAGCGAGCTGAAGAGGCCGACCTTGGCATAATAGACCGTGAGTTCGCCGATCGTCTGCTTGCCGCGCTGGGAGTCGTGCACGATCGGCTCGCTGATCGCGTCGAGTTCGCTGTCCGGCTTCACGACGGGCGAGAGCCGCGTGACCTCCAGCTGATTGGCCTTGTCGCGAATGACGACCTTGGCAACCATCGGATCGCCGACGATCGTGTCCGCGATATCGCCGACGCTCTTTCCGTCGAAATCCCAGAGCGGCTGCGACAGCGCCTTGGCATTGCTGGTGGAAATGATCGAGGCGTGGGTGACGATATCGGTGCGTGCACGCGAGGACGAAAGGAACAGGAAGAGCACGAAAAGTGGCGCGACGAAGATCAGCAGCGCGCCGCTGAGGATGGCCAGAAAGCGGCTTTCGACGGAATGCGTCATCGCGTCCCGAACTCCCCGCCATCACGGCTTTGCACAGACGTCTCAACGTCGATCAGAGAAGTCTTCATCCAGATCCTGCGCCTTCAAATAGCGTCGCTGCCGTGGTCCCTCGCCAGGAATCAACCTGTCGTGGCCATGCTGAGGATCAACAGTAAAGAAATGATATTGTATAGCAAAACTATAATTAGCATTGGCATGTTATTCGCCTAACGAAAAAGCCCCTGGCGGCGATTGCGCGAGGGGCTTTTGCTCGGTGACGGAAGAATGGCTCAGGCCAATGCACGTTCGTCTATCGGCAGAACCTTTTGTTCTCATGTCGTCAAAAAGAAAACGCCCGGCGGACCGGGCGTTTCAATCAGGCTTCTTCGGCTTCCGAGGTGCCGCCGGCCGGAGCGACCAGCGTGGCGATCGTAAAGTCGCGGTCGGTGATGACGGGCTTTGCGCCTGCCGGCAGCGTCACATGCGAGATGTGGATGCTGTCGCCGATCTTGTGGCCGGCGAGGTCGACCGTCAGGAATTCCGGAATGTCGTTGGCCGGGCAGTGCAGCTCGACTTCGTGGCGAACGATGTTCAGCACGCCGCCGACCTTGATGGCCGGGCACTTTTCCTGGTTGATGAAGTGAACCGGAACTTCAACGGTCACGGTGCTGTTTGCCGAGACACGGACGAAGTCCACGTGCAGGGTGAAGTCGCGGACCGGATCCAGCTGGTAGTCCTTGGGGAGAACCGAGATCTTCTCGCCATTGACGTCGATCGTGGCAACGGTGGTCATGAAACCGCCGGCGTGGATGCGCTTCGTCACTTCGTTCGTGGAGAGCGAGATGGATACGGGGGCCTGACGGTCACCATAGATGACGGCAGGAATACGGCCATTGCGGCGAAGTTCACGGGAGGACCCCTTACCAACCCGATCGCGCGCCTCGGCCTTGAGCTCGTAAGATGCGTGGCTCATGGCATTTCCTTTCAAGTGTTATATGGAGAGCTCATGACGGCTGTGCGCCATGAACCGGAACCGTCGGAACGGTCCATCCGCCTTGCCTCCAAGGGTGTCTGTGCGGACGGGGGCGCTATAGCCCAGGATGCCGGGGAATGCAAGGATTGCAGGGATTTTCCTCGCTCATCCTCGGTGCGGGTTCACACCTGCGGTTGACAGAACGGCCTCTGCCCACCACCATCCCCGCAAAAATCGTAAGGGAGTTCAGCACGATGAGGATTCGGACGTTTCTTCTGGCCACCGTTGCCGCCGGTTGCCTGACCTTTGGCGCCGAGGCCGCCGAGATCGATGCCAAGGGTGCGGAGGCGCTGCAGAAGTCCATCCTCTCCTACTTGCCGGAGAAGGCCGCCGCCACCGGCTTCATCGAGGTAACGCCGGAGAAGGACCATTACCGCTTCGCCGTCGATTTCGGCAAGCTCGTCCATACGCTGGTGCCGGCAAAGGAATTCGACCTTTCGCTCGTCTATGACGGGTTGATCTTCCCACCCTCGACGGACGGTCTCTATCCCGTACGCCGCGATGCCTCGGACGTCACCATGTCGGCGCGCTGGGAGAAGGGGCCGGAAAAGGGAAACATCAGCTATCTCTTCAAGGGCCTTGCCTTCGAAGGCCTCTATGATCCGGCAATCACCTATTTCCGCGATTTCACCGCGCGGGGAACCGGCGGCAGCTTCAGCTCCGATGCCGGGCCGCAGAAACTCGACGGCAGCTTCGGACCCTACGAGCAGGGTCTCAACAGCACCGCCAATGCCGATGGCAGCATCAATGCCTCGATGACGGGCTCGATTGCCGGCTTCCGCGAAAACGTGAAGGACGACAAGGGCATGTCGGCGAGTTTTTCCGGCGAAACCGCGAACCTGAAGGCGAGCTTCAGTGCCTTCAAGGTGAAGGAGATCACCGAAATCGTGAAGTTCATCTCGGCCAAGGCGAACCAGGACAAGCTCGAGGCGGCGGACAAGCAGCAGCTGGCAAGCCTCGTGGCCGGTGCGATGCCGCTCTTCGGCGCGTTCGACGAGACGCTGACCGCCGGCAACATGGCGATCGAGGCTCAGGGCATTCGCGTGAAGATCGGCAAGCTCGATTATTCTGTCGGCATGGATGGCCTGAAGGACGGCTCGCAATTCCGCTTCGGCTTCGGTGTTTCCGATCCTGATGTCTCGGGCGTTCCGCAGATGATGCTCTATAGCAGCCTGGTGCCGCAGAGCGTGAAGCTCAGCATGGCCATTCCCGGCCTGAATTTCGGCGCGCCGATCAACGCCTTCCTGGAGCAGGCCGATTTCACCAAGGCCGAGCCGCTGACCAAGGAACAGTCCGAAGCGATCGGCAAGCTGTTCCTGAAGGACGGGCGGCTGAACGTGGATGTGCCGGAGTTCTCCGCCAGGTCCGCGCTCTACGACATCTCCGCCACGGGCACCATTTCGACCGACGTGACCGCGGAGCCGGCCAAGGCCTCGGCCACCTTCAACGTCACCGCGCGCGATCTGGACAAGACGATCAAGGGCATCCAGGAGCTCGGCCAGAAGGTGCCGGAACTCAACACCGCCTCCTTCGGCCTGATGATGGCGAAAGGCCTCGCAAAGAACGAAGCCGACGGCACCGCCCACTGGAAGGTGGAAGTGGATGACGCGGGCGTGGTGAAGGTCAACGGTCAGGTGATGCCGCATTAAGCGAGGATACAAAAAAGCCCCGGTCGATGACCGGGGCTCTTCAAACCACATGGGAAACGCATCAATCGAACAGGCTCGACACCGATTCCTCGAGCGACGTGCGGTTGATGGCTTCGCCGAGCAGGGTCGCGGTCGAGATGACGCGGATGTTCGGGGCGGTCTGGACGGCGGTGGTGGGCTGGATACTGTCGGTGATCACAAGCTCCTTGAGCTTGGACGAGGACACGCGGGTGACCGCGCCGCCCGAAAGCACGCCGTGGGTGATATAGGCCGTCACGCTGGTCGCGCCGTTCTTCAGGAGCGCCTCCGCCGCATTGCAGAGCGTGCCGCCGGAATCCACGATGTCGTCGATCAGCAGGCAGTCCTTGCCGCGCACGTCGCCGATCACGTTCATGACTTCGCTCTCGCCCGGCCGGTCACGGCGCTTGTCGACGATCGCGAGCAGACAGTCGAGACGCTTGGCGAGCGAGCGGGCGCGCACCACGCCGCCGACATCAGGCGAGACGACCATGACGTTCTTCAGGTCGTAGTGCTCCTTCACGTCGCGCGCGAGGATCGGCACGGCGTAGAGGTTGTCGGTGGGAATGTCGAAGAAGCCCTGGATCTGGCCGGCATGCAGGTCGAGCGTCAGCACGCGGTCGGCGCCCGCCTCGGTGATGAGGTTCGCGACCAGCTTGGCCGAGATCGGCGTGCGGGGGCCTGGCTTGCGGTCCTGGCGGGCATAGCCGAAATAGGGGATCACGGCGGTGATGCGGCGGGCGGAGGACCTGCGGAACGCGTCGATCATGATCAACAGTTCCATCAGGTGGTCATTGGTGGGGAAGGAGGTGGACTGCACGACGAAGACGTCCTCGCCGCGCACGTTCTCCTGGATTTCCACGAAAATTTCCTGATCGGCGAACCGCCGGACAGAGGCTTTTCCCAAGGGGAGGTTCAGATATTTGCAGATCGCTTCGGCCAGCTGCCGGTTCGAATTGCCTGCGAAAACCTTCATTGTGGCCCGCCTGTTGCTGAGGTTTTGGCGCTTTTTACCGCCCTTCCGACCGATTGCAAGCTGAATAAGCCGCGCTCCGTTATTTTCTTGTCAAAAACAAGAATACGCTTCACGGGCCTGCCTGCCATTCGCCGTAGCTCTCCATGGTCCTGGCGGCAATGTTTTGCATCACGGAGGCCGGCACCACGCTCCAGGGATCGCTGGCCTTGCCCGCGAAATTCTCCTGCCCCTGAATGCGGTTGAGCCGCGCGCCATTGTTGTCGAGTACGTCCCAGACATAGGTGACCGTGACCGTGCCACCGCCCGAAACCGCGGAGAAATAGCCCTTCAGCACATGCCTGGCCGTGCCGTCGGAGGAACTCCTGATCACGAAGCCGCGCGAGCGGGCCTCCGCCGCGAGCTGGCGGGAGAGCGGGGTAACGGCTGCGAGCGGCGCCCCGATGATCGGCAGGAAGCGGATCGACTTTTCCTCGGCAGTTGCCACTTCCGGCGCTGCTGCCGTTTGCGCGGCTGACGGCTGCCTGGCAGGAGCGGGCGCAGCCTGGCTTTCATCTTCCACCTCGGGGGAAGGCTGTCTTCGGCTCGCGCCAAGGCCGGCCGCCTGCTGTTCGAGCGTTGCCGGCGGCGCTCCGGGGCCGGGCTGGGCAAGGCGGTAGCCGCCGTTGGAGCCCGGCGGCGGGGCGGGCTGGCGGTAGACGGGCGCGGTCCCAACCGTGGATGGCTGTTGCGGCTGATACGTGTCCTGCTGCGTGGGGTAGACGGGCTTCTGGTTGTCCGCCATCTGCTGCAGGTCGCGGTCGGTTACGGGCGGGGAATTCGGAAAGCGGCCACCACCAACATCGACCGGAGGCGTCAGCGCATCCGTCGTGTTGCAGCCGGCGAGAATGGCGAGGGTGAGAAACAGGCCGCAGGCCGTTCTGGCAAACCCCATCTGCTGGCCGATCCTTTCCCAAGGGGGCATTGCAATGCCCTGCCGCCGTCAATCGGATGCGAAGGGCCGGGGAGGCTTGCCGCAGCCTGCTCCCCCGGCCGCTGGCCCGGACTGTAGGAAGCAAGCCGGCCCTCTGTCAATTCCTTGCTATTGATCCGTCATTTCTACCGGATCAGCATGTCCAGCCCGTGGCGGGAGAGGGGGCGGGGGCCTTCCGCCGTCGTCAGATAGGTCTGGCCGAGCGTCATGGCGGTCGCAGTGTCGGAGTCCATGATGATCGCGTGCATGAACACGGTCATGTCGGGCTCGATCGGCTGTGCATTGCCGGCATGAAACATCTGGTGCTCCATCCAGGAGGGCGAGAAGCGCGCGCCGAGCGAGTAGCCGCAGGCATTGAGCCTGTGACGGGCGAGGTCGCGCTCGTCCATGATGCGGGCATGCACGTCGAACACGTCGCCGAAGGTGTTGCCGGGCCGAAGCACGGCTTCCATTTCGCCGATCGCCTGCCGGCAGGCTTCGTAGAGCTCCACATGGCGCGGCCCTGGCGTGCCGAGGATGGCGGTGCGGATCATGGCCGCATGGTAATGCGCTGACACGCCCGCCCATTCCAGCGTCAGCTGGTCCTGTGCATCGAGTTCGCGGCGTCCGGCCTTGTAGCGCACCAGAAGCGCATCCGCGCCCGAGCCGATCACGAACTCGTTGGCAGGGTAATCGCCTCCACCGGCGAGAACCGCGGCCTGCATGGCGGCGAGGATATCCGCCTCGCTGGTGCCGGCCTTGATCAGCGGCAGTGCGGCATCGAAGGCGTCGTCCGCGAGTTCCGCAGCCCGGATCACGTGCTCGATTTCGGCCGCACTCTTGATCAGGCGCAGGCCGCTGACGAGATAGGAGGCGTCGACGAGCTGGCAGAAGGTCATCAACTGGTGGTCGAGCATGCGGCCGACGCGGCCCGTCATGCCATGCGTGTCATATTCCACGCCGATCCGGCAGCCGAGGAGGTCGAGGTCCGAGAGCAGGTTGCGCAGATCGCTGGTCGGATCCGCATTCACCCGGTCCACCCACACGGCGATGGTGTCGATCACGGAGGTGTGCCGCGCCTGGCGCAGGTCCGGCGAGCGGGTGAGAAGCGTCATGCTGCCGTCCGCCTTGACGATCAGCGTCTGGAAAAAGCAGTAGCCGGAGGTGTGGAAGACCGTCAGCCCGTACTGGGT
>CAMFHT010000066.1 GCA_945952245.1 uncultured Rhizobium sp.
ACGACCGACGCCGTTGCGAGGAGGCCGGCATGATCGGTTTCGAATCGAAGCCCATTACCCTGAAGCGGCTGCAGGCGGTGCTAGCCACCCACCTCGCCGGCCGCGTGATCGCCGAAGCGCCGGCGGAGGTCCCCGGTGCCGAACCGGAGGCCGAACCCATGGATGAAAAGCGCCGCAACGAACTCGTGGACATCCTCGGCGAGGAAGCCTTCCAGGAGCTGGTCGACACCTTCTTCGAGGACACGGTCGAGATCATGGAAAACCTCTCCAAGGCGCTTGCCTCCGGAGATGCCATCCTGATCGATCGGGCTCTCCATACGCTCAAGGGAGCCGCCGTCAACGTCGGCTTCAACGACATTGCCGCGATGGCCAATGGCATGCGCAAGGACATTCCGACGCCTGCCGCCGTCGAAACGCTGAACATGAAGATCAACGCGCACAAGCGCCTGCTCGCTGCTTGAAAGGAAACCACCATGCGTATCCTCGTCGTCGATGACAACAACACGAACCTGAAGCTGCTGACCAAGCTGGTGGGCCGGTTGAAGAATTGCGAGGCGCTGCCGTTTTCCTCGCCCGATCAGGTGATAGCGGCACTCCCCGATCTCGATTTCGACGTCGCCATCATCGACTACCAGATGCCGGTCTATAACGGCGTCGAACTCTATACCGAGATCGTGCGCTTCGAGCGCATGCGGCCGTTCCCGTTGTCTTCGTCACTGCCGACAAGGACATGACGACCCGTATGGCGGCGCTGAATGCCGGTGCGATCGACTTTCTCACCAAGCCGGTCGATCCGATCGAGTTCATGGCGCGCATGCAAAACATCGTCAGCCTCGCCGAAGCCCGCCGGCAGCTTGCCGAGCGCGCCGAATGGCTGCGGCAGGAAGTGGACAAGGCGGTGCGGGAACTGCGCGAGCGCGAGGAGGAAATCATCCACCGCCTGACGCTCGCCGCCGGCTACAAGGATCCGGACACGGCGCGCCACACCATGCGCGTCGCGCTCTATTCCGAGGCAATCGCGATCGAACTCGGCCTGCCCGAAGACCGCTGCCGCGACATCCGCCTGGCCGCGCCCATGCACGATATCGGCAAGGTCGGCATTCCCGATACCGTGCTCTTGAAGCAGGGCAAGCTGACCGAAAACGAATTCCGACAGATGCAGCGCCACGCCCAGATCGGCTCCGACATTCTGGCGAAGAGCCATTCCTCGCTGCTGCAGCTTGCCGCCGAAATCGCGTCTGCCCATCACGAGCGCTGGGACGGGCAGGGTTATCCCAACCGGCTGGCAGGCGACATCATCCCGTTGTCGGGACGTATCGTCTGCATCGCCGACAATTTCGACGCGCTGACGACGGAGCGGCCCTACAAGCCGGCCTGGCCCTACGAGCAGACGGTGCAGCACATCATCGACCGCGCCGGCACGCAGTTCGATCCGGTTTGCGTCGCCGCTTTCCGCAGGGCGCTTCCGCGCATCCAGGAGATCATGGAACTGGATCGGCAGCAGCGGGCGCAGGAAATGGCCGACGAGATGAACGGCGCTTCGGCCGCTTAAATTTTCGGCGGCAGACTGCCGAATCTGCCTGTTTCAACAGGCGCCGGAGTGCTATGGGCTCGGCGGAGACGACACGCGACCGGAGCCCACCATGCCTCACACGCTGACCCTGCGCCGCCCCGACGACTGGCATCTGCATCTGCGCGACGGCGCCATGCTTCAGGGCGTGATCGGCGACACCAGCCGCACCTTCGCGCGCGCCATCATCATGCCGAATCTCGTGCCGCCGGTCGTGACGACTGATGATGCCGCGGCCTACAAGGCGCGTATCCTTTCGGCACTGCCGAAGGGCCATAGCTTCCAGCCGCTGATGACGCTCTATCTCACCGAGCACACATCTCCCGACGATGTCGAGAAGGGCAAGGCAAGCGGGCTCGTCACCGCCGTCAAGCTCTACCCTGCCGGCGCGACCACAAATTCCCATGACGGTGTCCGTGACATGGACAAGGCCATGCCGGTGCTGGAGCGCATGGCGAAGATCGGCCTGCCGCTCTGCGTGCATGGCGAGGTCACGACTCCGGAGGTGGACATCTTCGACCGTGAGGCCGTGTTCATCGAAACCGTGCTCGATCCGCTCCGCCGCCGCCTGCCCGAGCTCAAGGTCACCATGGAGCATGTGACGACCGAAGACGGGATCGACTATATCAAGGGCGCGGAGAAGAACCTCGCCGGCACCATCACCACCCATCACCTGATCATCAACCGCAATGCCATCCTCGTCGGGGGCATCAAGCCGCATTATTACTGCCTGCCGGTGGCCAAGCGCGAAAAGCATCGCCTGGCGCTGCGCAAGGCTGCGGTGAGCGGCGATGCCCGCTTCTTTCTCGGCACGGATTCAGCCCCGCATGTCGATCCGCTCAAAGAATGCGCTTGCGGCTGCGCCGGCATCTACACCTCGATCAACACCATGAGCTGCCTTGCCCATGTATTCGAGGAAGAGAACGCCCTCGACAAGCTCGAGGCCTTCGCCTCGCTCAATGGCCCGGCCTGGTATGGCCTGCCGGTCAACGAGGAGAAGATCACGCTGACCAAGCGCGAGGAGCCCGTCAGGTTTCCGGCGAAGATCGAGACGGGAGCGGGGCCAGTGACGGTGTTCGATCCACTGTTCCCGTTATATTGGGATGTGAGTGAGTAGTGAGTAGTGAGTAGTGAATAGTGAGTAGTGAGTAGTGAGTAGGGGCGCTCCCCTGCTTGCATATGCCGAAGCCAGCTTATGACGTCCTGAAGGAGAGACCAATGTTCCAGACCAATTTTGCCGAACCCGCCGTCATGGCCGATGAAATGGCGAAGATGCTCTGGGAAATCAAGGCGGTGCATTTCTCCGCCGACAAGCCCTACAAGCTCGCCTCCGGCATGATGAGCCCGGTCTATATCGACTGCCGCAAGCTGATCTCCTTCCCGCGCATCCGCTCCGCCGTGATGGACTTTGCTGCCGCCACCGTGCTGCGGGAGGCGGGCTACGAGCAGTTCGATTGCGTGGCGGGCGGCGAGACCGCGGGCATTCCCTTTGCCGCCTTCCTAGCAGAGCGTCTCAGCCTGCCGATGATCTACGTGCGGAAAGCCCCGAAGGGCCACGGTCGCAACGCGCAGATTGAAGGGCACATGCCGGAAGGCGCGCGCGTGCTCGTGATCGAGGACCTGACGACGGCAGGCGGTTCCATGTTCAAGTTCATCGACGCCATCCGCGCTGCCGGCGGTATCGTCGACCACGGCATGGCGCTCTTCTATTATGGCATCTTCCCGGATGCCGAGGCCCGCTTTCAAAATGGCAAGGTCACGCTCCACCACATCGCCACCTGGCGCAACGTTCTTGCCGTCGCGCGCCAGAAGGCGCTGTTCGACGAAGCGACGCTGAAGAGCGTGGAAGCCTTTCTCGATGCACCACTCGCCTGGTCGGAAGCCCATGGCGGCGTGGGATCCTTGCCATCGGCGTGATCTGAACAAAAGCGCATTAAAAGAGCATTTGCTCGCTTCTGCACTCTGGCTTTCGCTCGCGAAATCGAATAAATCGATTCAAGTGATTTATTCCGGCCCTGGGGGAGATGCCAGATGATCGTATGCTGCGGGGAAGCCCTGATCGACATGTTGCCGCGTGAGACGACGCTCGGCGAAAAGGGCTTCGCACCCTATGCCGGTGGCGCGATCTTCAATACGGCCATCGCGCTTGGCCGTCTCGGCATTCCCACGGGCTTCTTCTCCGGCATTTCCTCCGACATGATGGGCGATATCCTGCGCGAGACGCTGACGAAGAGCGGCGTCGACGACCGCTATGCCGCGATCTCCGGCCGGCCCACCACCATCGCCTTCGTCAAGCTGGTCAACGGCCAGGCAACCTATGCCTTCTATGACGAGGGCACGGCTGGTCGCATGCTCGACGTCTCCGATCTTCCGCTCCTCGGCGACGACTGCAATGCCCTCCACTTCGGCGCGATCAGCCTCATCCCTGAACCCTGCGGAACGGCCTATGAAACGCTGCTGCTGCGGGAGGCGGACCGCCGCGTGATCTCACTCGACCCGAACATCCGCCCGGGCTTCATCCGGGATGCGGCTGCCCATGCCGGTCGCATCCGCCGCATGGCCGCGAAGTCTGACATCATCAAGTTTTCCGACGAGGATCTCGCCTGGTTCGGCATGGAAGGAAGCGAAGACGATCTGGCCCGCCACTGGCTGGATCATGGCGCGAAGCTCGTCCTCATCACCCGCGGCGCAGACGGCGCAACGGGCTATACGGCGCGTCACAAGGTTTCGGTGCCGGTGGTCAGGGTCGAAGTGGTGGATACGGTCGGCGCCGGCGATACCTTCGACGCCGGGGTCCTCGCCGCGCTGGACCGCAAGGGCCTGCTGACGAAGGCCGGAATTGCGAACCTCTCTGCCGAGGCTATCGAGGACGCGCTCAACTGGGGCGTCAAGGCGGCGGCAGTGACGGTCTCGCGTGCCGGCGCCAATCCGCCGTTCGCGGGCGAGATCGGGTTTTAATTACTTCAGGCTGCGAAGGAGGGTACGCCCTCTGTCCTGAGCTTGTCTAAGGGCCAGGCATCTCCCCACAAGGGGGGAGATCGACTCGTGGCTCCTTCCGCGCCAAACAACAGACGTATCATCCGCAGCGACAATGAGAGGGAGCGAGTGGCCAACCACACGTCGATCTCCACCCTTGTGGGGGAGATGCCCGGCAGGGCAGAGGGGGGTACGAGATCGGCATACGCCCCCAGCGCGAAAACTCACCCCTTCAACGTCGCGACCAGCCCTGCGGTCGAGGCGTCGAGGCCGTCGGTGCCGGTCTTGCCTTCGATGACAGGCAGCAGGCCCGTCGCCAGTTCCTTGCCGAGTTCCACGCCCCACTGGTCGAAGGAGTTGATGCGGAACAGCACGCCTTCCACGAAGACCCGGTGCTCGTAGAGGGCGATGAGGCGGCCGAGCGCGAAGGGCGTCAGCTGGTCGTGCACGAAGGTGATCGAGGGGCGGTTGCCGGTGAAGACGCGGTGGGGCGCGATGTGATCGACCTTGGCGGCATCCATGCCCTGCTTCTCGAGCTGCGCCTTCGCCTCTTCCAGCGTGCGGCCCTTGAGCAGCGCCTGTGACTGCGCCAGGCAATTGGCGATCAGCAGCCGGTGCTGGTGGGCGAGATCCGGTTCGAAGCCCTTGCGGGCGATCATGAACTCGGCGGGGATCACGTCCGTGCCCTGGTGGATGAGCTGGTAGAAGGCGTGCTGGCCGTTGGTGCCGGGCTCGCCCCAGACCACCGGGCCCGAGCGGCCCTCGACCGGCGTGCCATCGACCGTCACGCTCTTGCCGTTCGATTCCATGTCGAGCTGCTGCAGATAGGCGGGGAAGCGCGAGAGGCGCTGATCGTAGGGCAGGATCGCTCGCGTCGGATAGCCCAGCACGTTGCGCTGGTAATAGCCGAGCAGGCCGAGCAGCATGGGCAGGTTTTCGCGGAAGGGCGCGGTCTGGAAGTGCCGGTCCATGGCATGGGCGCCGTCGAGGAAGCGGCCGAAATCCTCCGGGCCGATCGCAATCATCAGCGGCAGGCCGATCGCCGACCAGATCGAATAGCGGCCGCCGACCCAATCCCAGAAGCCGAAGACCCGGTCCTCGCCGATCCCGAAATCAGCGACCTTGGAAAGCGCCGTCGAAACGGCAGCGAAGTGATGGCGGACGGCGTCTTCGCCCAAGGCCTCGGCGATGAAGCGGCGCGCGGTTGCTGCATTCGTCATGGTTTCGATGGTGGTGAACGTCTTCGACGCGATGATGAACAGGGTGGTTTCCGCCGAAAGGATCTTCAACGTATCGGCGATGTGGGCGCCATCGACGTTCGACACGAAGTGCAGGCGCGGGCCGTCGTGGAAGGGGGCGAGTGCCAGCGTCGCCATGACCGGGCCGAGATCCGAGCCGCCGATGCCGATGTTGACGACGTCGGTGATCGGCTTGCCGGTCGCGCCGCGCAGTGCGCCGGTCCGGATCGCGGTCGCAAACGTGCCCATGGCGCCGAGCACCGCATTCACGTCCGGCATCACGTCCTTGCCATCGACCATGACGGGCGTGTTCGAGCGATTGCGGAGCGCGGTGTGCAGAACGGCACGGCCTTCGGTGAAGTTGATCGGCTCGCCCGAGAACATGCGGTCACGCTTGTCGGCGACGCCCGCTTCCGCTGCCAGTTTTTCGAGGAGGTTCATCACCTCCTCGTTCACGGCGCATTTGGAATAGTCCATCAGCAGATCGTCGAGGGCGGCGGAAAACGTGCCGAACCGATTCGAATCGATTGAAAAAGCCTTGCGGATGTCCGTTGCATCGGTTGCTGCGACGGTGGATTTCAGTTGTTCTGCAATGGCTTGCATGGGCGGTCATCCTCGGTTGCTGAGATCGGACCGCACCTTACTTCAGAATCATGAAGATCGAAATCGGCTATTTCCGGATGAGCCCCTCGAATGTCGCCCCTTGGCGGGGCGAGAGCGGCATCAACGGCGCAGTTCCTTGCGCAGGATCTTGCCGACATTCGACTTCGGCAGTTCCTCGCGGAATTCGATGTGCCGCGGGCGCTTGTAGCCGGTCAGGTTCTCGGCGCAATGCTGCTTCAGCTCCTCCTCGGTCAGCGTTGGGTCCTTGCGCACCACGAAGAGCTTCACGGCCTCGCCGGAATGTTCGTCCGGCACGCCGACGGCTGCCGATTCCAGCACGCCCGGGTGCATGGCGGCCACTTCCTCGATCTCGTTCGGGTAGACGTTGAAGCCGGAGACGAGGATCATGTCCTTCTTGCGGTCGACGATCTTGGTATAGCCGCCCTCGTCCATCACGCCCATGTCGCCGGTGCGGAAGAAGCCGTCCGGAGACATGACCTGCGCCGTCTCGGCCGGGCGCTGCCAATAGCCGAGCATGACCTGCGGACCGCGGATGCAGATCTCGCCGACGTCCCCGATCGGCATGGTGTTGCCGGCCTCGTCGCGGATCTCGATATCGGTCGAAGGGAGCGGCAGGCCGACGGTACCGGTGAATTCGGAGCGGTCGAGGCGGTTTGCCGTTGCGACGGGAGAGGTTTCGGAAAGGCCATAGCCTTCGGCGATCGGGCAGCCGGTCAGCTTGTGCCAGCGCTCCGCCACCGGCCGCTGAACCGCCATGCCGCCGCCGAGCACCAGGAAGAGCTCGGTAAAATCTACCTGGGTGAAATCGGGATGGTTCATCAGGCCGTTGAACAGGGTGTTGAGACCAGGGAAGATATGCACCTTGTGCTTCTTCCATTCCTTGATGAAGCCCGCCATGTCGCGCGGATTGGCGATCAGGATGTTGTTGCCGCCCATGGCGACGCCGATCAGCGAATTCACGGTCAGCGCGAAGATGTGGTAGAGCGGCAGCGCGCACAGAAGCGTCAGCTGCTCGGGCCGCTTGCGCTTGTCGAAAATGACTTCGAGCCAGAGCAGCAGCTGGTCCTTGTTGGCGATGAGGTTGCCATGGGTCAGCGTCGCGCCCTTGGAGACACCCGTGGTGCCGCCGGTATACTGCAGGAAGGCGACGTCGTTCGCCGAAATCTGCACCGGCTGCAGGCGCATCTCGGCTCCGCCCGAAAGAATGGACTTGAACGGCACCGCACCCGGTATCGACCAGTCCGGCACCATCTTCTTCACATGCTTCACGACGAGGTTGACCAGCAGGCCCTTCGGCCCCAGCATGTCGCCCATCTTGGTGACGATCACGTGTTCGAGATCGGTTTCTGCAAGGCAATGCTCGACCGTATGGGCGAAGTTCTCCATGACGAAGATCGCCTTTGCCCCGGAATCCTTCAGCTGGTGCTGCAGCTCGCGCGGCGTATAGAGCGGGTTGACGTTGACCACCACGAGGCCAGCCCGGAGGATGCCATAGACGGCAACCGGGTTCTGCAGCACGTTCGGCATCATCACCGCCACGCGGTCGCCCTTGACCAGACCCTTCGACTGCAACCAGCCGGCGACGCGGCGCGTCGCGGTGTCGAGGTCGCGGAAGGTGAGCGACTTGCCCATGCTCGAAAAGGCCGTGCGATCCCGGTAGGTGGCGCAGCTTTTCGCCAGGAGTTCGGCAAGCGACGTTTCACGCGCATCACCGAGGCGGGACGGCACCCGCGTCGGATAGCTGCCGAGCCAGATCTTGTTCTCCGCCTTGCCGTTCTGCATAGCCGTCGTCGTATTCATTCTGCTCGATCCCCCCGCGCATCCAGCCCGCGGCTCCTCTCCGCCGGCAGTGCGTTCTCGTGTTCTTCGGAAGCCGCGCTTCCTGCGTTTTCTAAAGCTTATGGCATTTAAGCCGGCATTCAAGTGGCCGATATAGACCTTGACGTAAACGTAAAATAAATCGGCGTGGATTTGCAAGGCGATTTTGATGTCGCCTGGAGCGCGAGGACCAATTTTGGACTACCGGGGCGTTGCTGACTGAACGCCCGATATATCGTAATTACCCGTAATTGTTTTATAAACAAAATAATGCAGCCTGCGCATATGCTGTTTCATCCCGCACCCGCCAGGTCCTCCAAGCCGGAAGCGCGCCGCGCGCGCCTGCAGGCCTATGGGCTCTTCCTGGTGGTCCTTACGGCAACATTGGTGGCCGTGTTCTTCGCCGACCGCCAGAGGGCGCTCTACGAGGAAGAAAACAGCCGCAACATGGTGACGGAGCAGCTTTCCGTAATGCGCTCCGAAATCGAGGGGCGCATCAGCGGCAACATCTTCCTGGTCAAGGGCCTGGCCGCCATCCTGGAGGCGGAACCGGACATGCCGGTAGAGCGCTTCGACCAGCTGGCCAGGAAGGTGTTCAGCCAGTCGGGCAATGTCTCGCTGGTCATGGCCGCCCCCGGCATGGTCACGACAATGGTCTATCCACCGGAGAAGTCCTCCCGGATCGGATTCGACTTCCGAAAGCGCAACCGCGAGCATGGTGCGGCCTTCCTGGCGGCCCAGTCCCGGAAGGTGAACGTATCGGGACCGGTCGAGACGGAGGATAGCAGCAAGGGCCTGATCGTCAACTATCCCGTGCTCGTGGACAAAGGCGCTGCCAGGCCAGACCTCTGGGGCATCCTCTCCGCCACAATCGATCTCGACAGCCTCTTTGCTGACAGCGGCCTCATGGCAGAGGATCTGCCGCTGCAACTGGCGCTCGCGCGCGGCGACGAGCACGGCCAGTTCAAGGCTCCTTTCTTCGGGCCTGCGGAGGGTTTCGGCGGCGATCCGGTTCTGATGACGGTGAGCCTCGGCCAGGATTACTGGCTGATGGCCGCCAAGCCCCGCGCCGGATGGCATGTGAATGCGCAGTCGCTTGTGACCTTCCGCCTGCTGCTGATGCTGGTCGCCTCGGCCATCCTCATTCCGGTCATCTGGTCGATCCGGCTGATGGGCGAAAGAAACCGGTCGCTCGAGGAGATGCAGGAAAACAGCGAGCGCCTCGAGGCGCTGTCCAGGCGTCTGGAGATTGCGCTTGATACGTCCCGAGTGGGCATCTGGGAGCATGACGTCCACAGTGACCGGCAGATCTGGGACGAGCGGGTGCGTGAATATTTCGGCATCGTGGAGGAGAAGGAATTCTATGCCTTCGCCGACTGGGAGGCGATCGTGCATCCTGACGATCTGGAGCGCGCCAGCGCCGAATACCAGTTCGCCTTCATCAATCACAGGCCCTATACCGGCCAGTACCGCATCATCTCGCCCGAGACGGGTGAAATCAGGCACATCCGTGCCTATGGCCGGATGATCGATACGACGCCCGGTCAGGAGCGGCTGCTCGGCGTCGACTGGGACATCACTGAAGACGTGAAGCGCGAGGAGGCGCTGCATGCCGCGCGCCAAACGGCCGAGGCGCAGAACCGCGAGCTCGAGGATGCGCGCCGGCAGATGGAGCACAATGCCCTGCACGATGCGCTGACCGGCCTGCCGAACCGCCGCTATCTCGACCAGGTAATCGCACAGAAGAAGGCGCGCCGCAGCAGCGATGCTCCCCTAGCGATCCTCCATATGGACCTCGACCGTTTCAAGGACATAAACGACACCCTTGGCCACGCAGCTGGCGACAACATCCTGTGCCATGCGGCAGACGTGCTGCGGACCTGTACGCGCCAGGGCGACTTCGTCGCCCGCATCGGCGGAGACGAGTTCGTGATCCTGCCGGGCGACCGGGCAGGACAGGGTGATCTGGAGACGCTCGCCAACCGGTTGATCCACTCGCTGAGCGAACCCGTGACCTTCGAGGGCCAGGAATGCCGGGCCGGCGCAAGCATTGGTGTCGCCATGCAAGTGAGCGAGGACGACAGCGCCGACAAGCTGCTCGTGAATGCCGACATCGCGCTCTACGAGGCGAAGAAGCGCGGTCGCGGACGGGTGGAGTTCTTCACCGACACCCTTCGCGCCCAGGTGATCCAGACCAAGCAACTTGCCGACGAAATCCTGCGCGCGCTGGAACAGGGGGAGTTCACGGCTTTCTTCCAGCCGCAGTTCAATGCAGTCACCCACGCGATCGACGGCGTCGAGGCGCTGGTGCGCTGGGATCACCCGGAGCGCGGGCTGGTCATGCCCGACCAGTTCCTGCGGGTGGCGGAAAGCCTCAACGTCATGCACCGCATCGACGAGATCGTGCTCGATCAGGCGCTCTTCCATTACCATCAGTGGAAGGCGGCGGGGCTCGACATCCCTCGCGTCTCCGTCAACATCTCGGCCCAGCGCCTGCTCGACGCGCGGCTGATCGACAAGGTATCCTCGCTGAACATCAAGCCCGGCAGCCTCTGCTTCGAGCTTCTGGAATCCATTTCCTTCGAGGAGCAGGATGCGGACCTGATCGAGACGATCGACCGGCTCAAATCCTTCGGGATCGATATCGAGATCGACGACTTCGGAACCGGTCATGCCTCGATCGTCAACCTTCTAACGCTGACGCCGCGCCGCCTGAAGGTGGACCGCCAGCTTATCCAGCCGATCCTCACCTCGCCCAAGGAGCGCCAGCTCGTTTCCTCGATCATCGACATCGGCCGCACCTGCGGCATCGAGATCGTGGCGGAGGGCGTGGAAACCATGGCGCATGCCGCCATGCTGCGCGATCTCGGCGCGCATACATTGCAGGGTTATGCCTTTGCCCGGCCCATGCGCGCTTCCGAAATCATCGCTTTCGCCCGGCTGCGGCCGCGCCCCGGCGAACCGGGATCTCTGCTCCTCGCTTGAAATGCGTTGTTCTAGATTTGCGTTCGCTATCAAACGAAATTGTTGAAAAGCAAGAGATTAACGGAGTCTAAGCAGTTCCTGCCTAGACTAAGGTCGGGCATGAGGCTCGGACAGGACGGGACGATCGCAATGCGGCGAGGCGGAACGGCATTCGGCATATCAACATGACCCAGGCAGAAACCAACAATCGCATTGCGCCGCGCATGCGGGCGCTGAAGGGCGCCAAGATCATCTTTGAGAATCGCTCGAGCACGATGGATTGCACCGTGCGCAACATCTCCGAGACCGGCGTGAAGATTGCCTTGCCGGCACCGACCGCCCTGCCTGAAAACTTCTTCCTGCGCATGGAGGACGGTCGTGAGTTTCGCTGCGTCGTGCGGTGGCGCAAGCTTGCCGAGTTCGGACTGGAATTCCTGAGATAGGAAAAAGCGCCGGTGAGGCCACCGGCGCCTGATGCTCGACCCGCTCAGCCTTCAGGCCGCGTGGGAATAATAGTGGCCGGTCACATCCTGGAACATCCGCTCCAGATTGAGGAAGCAGATCATCGCTGCCCCCTGGGTGATGATGCCATCGGCATATTCGCCGCTGACCCCCGCTGCCGCCGGCACCGGCTGCAGCAAGTCGCCCGAAACGGTCATGATGTCGGAAACGCCCTCGACCAGCAGGCCGATGATCGAGCCTTCGACCTCGGCGACCACGATGGCGCTCCGCTCCGTCGCGTGGATCGGCTCCATGCCGAGCTTCACGGAAAGATCGATGATCGGGATGACCGTTCCGCGGAGATTGCTGATCCCGATCATCTCATAGGGTGTATAGGGCAGGGGCGTGACCGGCGACCATCCGCGAATTTCGCGGATGGATGTGGTGCGCAGGCAGAACTGCAGCCCCTGCAGGTTGATGACCAGTATTTCGAGCGCGTTCGCGGTGGCCGCCAAGACGTGCTGCATCAGAATTCCTCCCAGCTATCGGCAACCGGGGCTGTGGACATGCCGACGGCCCGGGCGACCTTGTTCATGATCTTGCGTGCCGGCGATGCCACCGGTTTGTGGTCCTGGTGCGCAGCCTGCGGAGCCGGAGTGCCGGGCTTGCGGGCAGGCGCCTCGCGAACGGGTGCGGCGGCATATCCGCCACCACCGGCGCCGAGCCGGAACTGCGATACCAGCTCCTGCATGCGCACCGCCTCCTGCGCGAGTGCGGCGCTGGCGGCGGTCGATTCCTCCACCATGGCTGCGTTCTGCTGTGTTACCTGATCCATCTGGTTGACGGCGGTGTTCACCTCCGCAAGGCCGGTCGACTGTTCGCGCGCGGAGGTCGCGATCGCGTCGAGCTGCGTGTTGATCACGACCACATGGCCCTCGATCACCTTCAGCGCCTCGCCGGTTGCTTCCACAAGGCGTACGCCGTTGCTGACTTCGTCGGCGGAGTTGCGAATGAGCTCCTTGATTTCCTTGGCGGCCTTTGCCGAGCGCTGGGCGAGCTCCCGCACTTCCTGCGCCACGACCGCAAAGCCCTTGCCGGCTTCACCGGCACGGGCCGCTTCCACGCCGGCGTTGAGCGCCAGGAGGTTCGTCTGGAAGGCGATCTCGTCGATCACGCCGATGATGTTGGAGATCTGCTGCGAGCTGTCCTCGATGCGCTGCATGGCGTTGACGGCATCGGAAACCACCTTGCCGGACTGGCGTGCCGCCTCGTTTGCCTCGACGGCGATGCTGCGCGCTTCGTCCGTGCGCTTGGATGCGTTGGACACGTTGGAGGTGATCTCGTCCAGCGCGGCTGCGGTTTCTTCCAGCGAGGCGGCCTGCTGCTCCGTGCGGCGGGACAGGTCCTGCGCGCTCTGGCTGATCTCCCGCGAACCGCCGTCGATTGCCGTCGTCGCATCCGAAATCGAGCGAAGCGTCCGCGACAGCTGGTCCACAGCCTGGTTGAAATCGGCCCGCAGCACCTCGAAATCGGAGGCGAAGGCTTCGGTGATGCGGAAGGAGAGATCGCCATCGGCAAGATGCTTGAGGCCGGCCGCAAGCCCGGTCGTCGCCTGCGCCATTTCCTGGGCGCGCAGCCGCTCGCGCTCCGCATTGCGCTGGCGGTCAGCCTCGTTCGTCTCTCGCTCCTGTTCGGCTGCGCTCGCATCGCTGCGGGCCTTGAGGCCGTTCTGCTTGAAGACGTCGACCGAGCGCGCCATGCCGCCGATCTCGTCGCGGCGGTCGGTGCCATCAATGGCAACGGAAAGATCGCCCTCTGCCAGCCGCTGCATCACGCCTGACAAGGACCGGATCGGCGAAACCAGCCAGGCGCGGACGCCGAGGTAACCGGCGGCGAGCACGATGATGAGACCGGCCAGAACTGTGCCTACGGTAAAGTAGATGGTTTCCGTGGTTGCGGAGCTTAATCGGTCCGACTCGGCAGTGGTTTCGTCCACGACAGCGCTTGTCAAATTTGAGATGTCCGCCGTCAAAGCGGCAAACTGGGGCTGACAATCCTTTAGGAACTGATCCTGCGCCTTCTGGTTTGCTACGGGGTCGCTGGCAGCCTTGCCGGCCTCGACCGACGGGCCACAGGCAGTTTCGAGGACAGCGATGCCTCGCGTCTTCAGGTCGGCGAGTTCCGGCCGCGAAGGAAGTGCGGCAATCGCCGTGTCGATATATTTTTCGAACTTTTCCCTGCTGCTCTGAAATTCTGCGAAGGCCGCGGCATTTCCTTCCTCACTTTTGGAGATAAGGATGTCGCCAACGGAGGCTCTCGCGGACTGCATGGCCCGGTTGGACCGCGCCAGGTAGAGAGCGCCCGTGGACGAATTCGCCACAAGCGCCGTATAGCGCGCGTCGATATCGGACATCGAATATCCCGCAAAGACGGTGGTGGCGACCGAGAACAGTCCGAAGACACCCATAATGGCCAGAAATTTCCCTGCTATCGGGATATTACGCATGTGCACGTGCTCCAGTGATGGGCGTTATCAATTGGAGCTTCATGCTCGTACCAGCCAGGCAGGAGGCAATGTCAGACCTCTCTCACGCAGAGAGTAGAAAGGGCTGATTAATTATCTGTCAATTTTAAAACAAAAATACATTGATCGATAATATATAAACTCAGACGGGCAGCCGCGGAACGATAAGTCGCCCTTTGCATGGGAATTGGAGGAATGCGTTGAGGTGGAAATGGTGCCGCTTACGTGACTCGAACACGTGACCCCATCATTACGAATGATGTGCTC
>CAMFHT010000067.1 GCA_945952245.1 uncultured Rhizobium sp.
GGTCAGCCTTGACGCCCGCAAGCGGCCCGTCGACCACCAGTTCGAGGTCATCACCAAGTTCCGTGTCACCTCGAAGAACAAGGTCAACGGAGAGTCGCTGTTCCTCCTGGAACTCGAATATGGCGGGATCTTCCATGTCGAAGGCGTTCCGGAAGATCAGTTGCACCCGTTCCTGCTGATCGAATGCCCGCGCCTGCTGTTCCCCTTCGTCCGGCGCATCATTTCGGACGTGACCCGCGATGGCGGCTTCCCGGCGCTAAACATCGACACCGTGGATTTCCTTGCGCTTTATCGCCAGGAGCTCGCCCGTCGCGCCGAAAGCCAGAAAGCCCCGGGGCAGGCCCTGTCCTAAGATCCCACGCCTGCGCGCTTTTTCCAGATCGCCGCGTCTCCCAGCGCGGCGATAAAGGCGGCGTGGGCCTCTTCCTCGTCTTTGGTGAGACGAGGCGAAAGCGGCTGAGGCCTGGGCCGCGGGCGCCAGACCGGCGCGGAGGATGAAAGACTGCCCTGGCTGGCCTCCGACGTCAGAACCAGATCCGGCTGGCGCCCTCCGATCAGCTCCAGATAGACCTCAGCCAGAATCTCGCTGTCGAGCAACGCGCCGTGTTTTTCGCGCGCCGAGTTGTCCACGCCGAAGCGGCGGCACAGCGCGTCAAGCGAGGCGGGCGCGCCCGGAAACCGTTGGCGCGCGATAAGAAGGGTGTCGATCGCGCGGTCAAAGGCGATCTGCGGCAGGCCGACCCATTCCAGCTCGGCATTCAGAAAGCGCATGTCGAAGGCCGCGTTGTGGATGACAAGACGCGCGTCGCCGAGAAAATCGAGGAAGTCCTGGGCGATTGCCCGGAAGAGCGGCTTGTCGCGCAGGAAATCGTCGCCCAGACCATGAACCTCGAACGCCTCTTTCGGCATCATGCGCTGCGGGTTGATGTACTGGTGATAGGTCCGGCCCGTCGGCAGATGGTTGAACAGCTCGACCGCCCCGATCTCGACGATGCGATGGCCTTCGGACGGCTCGAAGCCGGTGGTTTCGGTATCGAGGACGATTTCACGCATCACGCCCGCTCCGGATGTAGTTGACCAATGCCTCGACCCCGGCGCGGACCGAGGGGATGGACAGGGTCTCGATGATATGGGTGGCGCGCCGACGTTTTTCCGGGTCGGGCATCTGGCGCGACAGGATGAGGCCGAATTGCTGTTCCGTCATTCCAGGGCGGGCGAGCACGCGGGCTCGCTGCAGCTCGGGTGGCGCCGTGACAAGCAGTGTCGCATCGAGCGTAGCCTCCGCACCGGTCTCGAACAGAAGCGGGATGTCGAGGACCACGATATCTGCGCGCGCTTTCTCGATGAATTCCTTCCGATCGGCGGCAACCAGCGGATGAACAATCGTTTCGATTTGACCCAGCGCAGTGGGATCTATGGCAATCCAGGCCTTGAGCGCGGTCCGATCAATTCCGCCGGCGGCAAGCGCCGGAGGATGGAGGCGCGACAGCGGCGCGACGGCCGCGCCGCCGGGCGCGTAGAGACGATGGACAGCGGCATCGGCATCCCAGACGGGAATGCCAAGGTCAACGAACATCGCCGCAGTGGTAGATTTGCCCATGCCGATCGACCCGGTCAGGCCAAGCCGGTAAGGGGTCATGCGGCAAGCACCGCGGCGCGGGTTTCGGCATCGACCTCGGGGCGGACACCGAACCAACGCTCGAAGCCAGGCGCCGCCTGGTGCAGCAGCATGCCGAGGCCATCGACCGTGGTACAGCCCCGCATTGCCGCCTGTTGCAGGAACGTCGTCTGCAGCGGGGTATAGACCAGGTCCGTCACCAGAGCCGAAGAGGACAGGTTGTCGAGCGGAACGACGAGATCAGGCTTGCCCGTCATGCCAAGCGCCGTAGTGTTCACCACGGTGGCGGCATCCTCCAGGAAATTGCCGATCTGAACCCATTCCTCGACCACGAGTTTCGCGCCGAAATCCGACCGCAGCGCCTCGGCCCGGGCGCGGGTGCGGTTGGCGATCCGGATTTCCGGAACGCCGACCTCGATCAGCGCGGCCACGACTGCCCGGGCAGCGCCGCCGGCGCCAAGCACCACGGCGGGGCCGGCTGATGGGGCCCAATGGGGCGCCTCCTGCCGAAGGTTGGCGATGAAGCCGGATCCATCGGTGTTATCGGCGAAGACCTTGCCATCCTTGCGGAAGATCAGGGTATTGGCAGCCCCGATCAGCGCCGCGCGATCGGTGACGATATCGGCAAGCGCCAGCACGGTTTCCTTGTGGGGGATCGTGACGTTCAGCCCGACGAAGCCGACGCGGGGCAGGAACTGCAGGGCTTCCTTGAGATCGGCCTGGCCGATATCCATCGGGATATAATGACCCTTGATCCCGTAGCGTTTGAGCCAATAGCCGTGCAGAGCCGGCGAGCGGCTGTGCGCGATTGGGGAGCCGATCACGCCGGCAAGGGGAATACGCGGCAGGTCAGTCATGCGGGGATGAAACCTCTCATCCCGAGATACCCGAGCAACGGCAACAACGGAAGCCCGAGAACCGAGAAATAGTCGCCCTCGACCGTTTCGAAAAGCCGGATGCCCTCACCCTCAAGCAAGTAGCAGCCAACGCTGTAGCGGGCCATTTCCCAGTTCCGCGTGAGATAGTCGTCAAGATAAGTTTCGGAGAAGGTCCGCATCGTGAGGCGCGCTGTCGCGATGTGACGCCAGATCGGTTCGCCATCGTCGTACAGGACAACCGCCGAATGGAGCCTGTGCGTTTCGCCCCGAAGGCGCAGAAGCTGTGCACGGGCCACGGCAAGGCTGGTGGGCTTGCTCCAGACCTCTCCCTGGAAGTCCAGCGTCTGGTCGCATCCGATGACGAGGGCCCGAGGGTTCTTGTCGGCGATCTTGCGGGCCTTCATCTCGGCCAGCGTATCGGCGATATCGCGCGGCTTCGCGTCTTCGGCAACCAGCGCCTGCATGATTGATTGTTCATCTACGCGGGCGGCAACGGGCAGGACATTCACGCCAGCCGCATCCAGTAGCCTTTTCCGAACTTCGGACCGCGATGCCAGGATGATCTCTTTGGGGAGGAGGGTCATGAGGCTGTGGATAATCCTGATATGTTCCTGCGGCCGTTTACGGGGACCATCGCGGCTGATCGGCAAAAGCATCCTTCACCCGAGGATCTTGTCACGCGAGGTCCGGACTTGTCCACGACGGGAGAAAATTTACAGGCTGGTGTGGGAAAAGATATCAAGGACGAGATAGAGGATACGATCCACAGGTGATCATGGGTCGTCTATGTCGTAATTTATTGATAAATAGCGATTTTATATGCGTATTGCAGATGAGAGATAGTTTCTGCGCAAGTTTCCCACAGCCTTTGCCTTGTGGATGCCTGCCGGGAGAAACCCAGAAATCCCGTTGTCCAGAGGACCAACAGCATCATTCCTTTAAAGACTCTTATCTGATTAGAAGAAGAAGTAGAGAAGAGGGAACCATGGGCGACTTTCTGGCCGAGTACTATTCCTGGACCAAGGCTTTTCACATCATTTCCGTGATCGCCTGGATGGCTGGCCTGTTCTACCTGCCCCGGCTCTTCGTCTATCACAGCGAGGCCGTGGAAGCCGGAAGCGAAACCGATCGGTTGTTCCAGACGATGGAACGGAAGCTTCTGCGGTTGATCATGAATCCGGCGATGGTGGCGACCTGGATCTTTGGTCTGGCGCTGGTCTTCACCCCGGGAATCGTCGACTGGAGCATGGTCTGGCCCTGGACAAAGGCGGCGGCTGTTCTGGGAATGAGCTGGTTCCATCACTGGCTGGCCCGACGGCGAAAGGATTTCGCTGCAGGTCAGAATCTGCGGACCGGCCGGCAGTTCCGGATGATGAATGAATTACCCACCCTCTTGATGCTGGTGATCGTGTTGTCGGTGGTCGTGAAGTTCTGAAAGGTTGACTTGCGGCGGCGGCAGACGTATTGAACCGAGCGCTGAGCCGTCCGGCCCAGACCTTTCCCGTGCCATATTCCTGACCGCTCCCGCCTTTGGGACAGCTGTCATTGCTTCGCGAGCTGCCTCCCATGACCAGAGAACGCCTGAACCTGTCCGACCTTAAGGCCAAGACCCCGGCCGATCTTCTGGCAATGGCAGAAGAGTGGGAGATCGAGAACGCTCCTTCGATGCGCAAGGGCGAGATGATGTTCTCGATCCTGAAGGAGCATGCCGAGGAAGGGTACGAGATCGGCGGCGATGGCGTTCTGGAGGTTCTGCAGGATGGTTTCGGCTTTCTGCGCTCGCCCGAGGCGAACTATCTGCCGGGTCCCGACGATATCTATGTCTCGCCGGAGATCCTCCGCCAGTTCTCGCTGCGGACCGGCGACACGATCGAAGGGGTGATCCAGGCACCGCGGGATTCCGAGCGCTATTTCTCGCTGACCAAGGTGACGCGGATCAACTTCGATGATCCGGAAAAAGCGCGGCACAAGGTTCATTTCGACAACCTGACACCGCTTTATCCCGATGAGCGGCTGAAGATGGAAGTCGAGGATCCGACCATCAAGGACCGCTCCGCGCGGATCATAGACCTAGTCGCGCCGATCGGGAAGGGTCAGCGCGGGCTGATCGTGGCGCCGCCGCGGACCGGCAAGACCGTGCTTCTCCAGAACATCGCCCATTCCATCGCGACCAACCATCCGGAATGCTATCTGATCGTCCTGCTGATCGACGAGCGTCCGGAAGAAGTGACCGACATGCAGCGGAGCGTGAAGGGTGAGGTTGTGTCCTCGACCTTTGACGAGCCTGCGACCCGCCATGTTGCCGTCGCCGAAATGGTGATCGAAAAGGCAAAGCGGCTGGTCGAGCACAAACGCGACGTGGTGATCCTGCTGGATTCGATCACCCGGCTTGGCCGCGCCTTCAACACCGTCGTGCCGTCGTCCGGTAAGGTCCTGACCGGCGGTGTCGATGCCAATGCGCTTCAGCGGCCGAAGCGGTTCTTCGGTGCGGCGCGAAATATCGAAGAAGGCGGGTCGTTGACGATCATCGCCACGGCCCTGATCGATACCGGCAGCCGGATGGACGAAGTGATCTTCGAAGAGTTCAAGGGCACCGGCAACTCGGAAATCGTGCTGGACCGCAAGGTCGCGGACAAGCGGGTGTTCCCAGCCATGGACATCCTGAAATCCGGCACGCGGAAAGAGGATCTGCTGGTCGACAAGGGCGATCTGCAGAAGACTTATGTGCTGCGCAGGATCCTGAACCCGATGGGCACGACCGATGCCATCGAGTTCCTGATTTCCAAGCTGAAGCAAACCAAGACCAACGCCGAATTCTTCGAGTCGATGAATACCTGACACGGTATTTTCTGTTCGGATCTCGCTTCGATGGACACGATCTATGCCTTGGCATCCGCCCGGGGGAAAGCCGGGCTTTCCGTTGTCCGGATCTCTGGACCGCAGGCGCATGAGGTCGTGCGGACCCTGACCGGAAGTGTGCCGGTGGCCCGTCGTGCCAGCCTGCGCCACTTGCGCTGGAACGGCGATATTCTCGATGATGCGTTGGTCCTGGTCTTTGAGGAGCGGGCGAGCTTCACGGGCGAGAAAGTCGCCGAGCTTCAGCTTCATGGAAGCGTTGCGACCGTTTCGGCCGTTCTCACAGCGCTTGCCGAGCAGCCCGGGTTGAGGATTGCCGAGCCAGGTGAGTTCACGCGGCGCGCGCTTGAAAACGGGCGGCTCGACCTGGCTCAGGTCGAAGGGCTGTCGGACCTGATCGAAGCGGAGACCGAGGCACAGAGGAAGCAAGCGCTCGAGGTCTTTTCGGGGGCTATCGGGACGCGCGTTGGTGTCTGGCGGGAAATGATCGTGCGAGCGGCCGCCTTGATCGAAGCAACCATCGACTTTGCCGACGAGGATGTGCCGGTGGATGTCACGCCAGAAGTGACGGATTTACTCGGTCGTTTGCTTGTGGAATTGCGCAGGGAGACTTCCGCCTCGGTCGCGCGAGAAAGAGTGCGGGATGGCTTCGAGGTTGCGATCCTGGGCGCGCCAAATGCCGGAAAATCTACTCTTCTCAATACATTAGCGCGAAGAGACGTCGCAATAACCTCTGACATCGCTGGGACCACCCGCGATGTGATTGAGGTTCGTATGGATTTGAAAGGTCTGCCCGTGACCTTCCTGGACACCGCCGGGCTGCGGGAGTCGCAGGATCCGATCGAGATGACGGGAATCAACAGGGCCCGACTTCGTGGCGAAGCGGCAGATCTGCGTGTGTTGCTTGTGGAAGAGGGGCAGGATCGACCAACATTCGATCTTGGGCCGGACGATCTGGTCGTGGTCGGGAAGTCCGACAGGACACCTGGCCCGGGCTTGCGAGTGTCTGGGGAAACTGGCGAAGGCGTAGCCGAGTTGATCGATGCGATCCACGAACGACTTTCGAAGAAGATGCCAACTGGTGGAATTCTGATCCGTGAGCGGCAACGCATGGCTGTCTTGCGCGCGATCGGCTTTGCGGAATCGGCGATGGATGAGATAAGCAATGGGCTTGGCCGCCACGAGCTTGCGGCTGAGGAATTACGGCTGGCGGCCAGGGCGTTGGATTCGGTTGTCGGGCGGGTGGATGTGGAGGATCTTCTAGGGGAGATCTTTGCCCGCTTCTGCATTGGGAAATGAGGGAGTGTTTCCCGTGAAGCATTTCGATGTTGTCGCCATTGGCGGCGGGCATGCCGGAACCGAGGCTGCCCATGCGGCGGCGCGCGCGGGTGCAGAGACCGCGCTGATTACGCTTTCCCGGGGCGGAATAGGCGTGATGTCATGCAACCCGGCGATTGGAGGGTTGGGGAAAGGGCACCTCGTTCGCGAAATTGACGCGCTTGATGGTGTGATGGGGCGGATTGCCGATCAGGCCGGAATCCAGTTCAGAATGCTGAACCGGCGCAAGGGGCCTGCAGTGCGGGGTCCGCGGGCGCAGGCCGATCGTCGGATCTATCGTCACAAGATGCTGGAAGCGACCTTGGCTCAGGAGCGCCTGACCGTGATCGAGGGCGAGGTGGTCGACCTCCGGATGGAGGCTGGCAAGATCACAGGTGTTGTTCTCGCAGCCGGTGAGACGCTGGATGCCCGGGCTGTCGTCTTGACAACGGGTACCTTCTTGCGGGGCGTCATCCATATTGGCGACAAGAGTCATGCGGGTGGTCGGATGGGTGACCGTCCCTCGATCCAGCTGGCCGAACGCCTCGGAGAGATCGCCATCGGACGTGGACGGCTGAAAACCGGGACCCCGCCGCGGCTTGATGGCAAGAGTGTGCGCTGGGATATTCTGGAACGGCAGTACGGCGATGAAGAGCCGGTCATGTTTTCGTTCCTGAACAAAAAGCCCTTTGCCCGCCAAATCTGGTGCGGTGTGACGGCAACGAACGCGGCTACCCATGACGTGGTCAGAGCGAACCTGACGCGTTCGGCGATGTACGGAGGCCATATCGAGGGTATTGGCCCGCGTTATTGCCCATCCCTTGAAGACAAGGTCGTTCGTTTTTCGGACAAGACGGCTCATCAGATCTATCTGGAGCCGGAGGGGCTTGATGACGATACGATCTACCCCAACGGGATTTCGACCTCCCTTCCGGCTGATGTGCAGGAAGAATATGTTCGGACGATACGGGGCCTGGAAGAAGCGAAAATTCTCCAACCAGGATATGCCATCGAATACGACTATTTCGATCCTCGCGCGCTAGGTCCGACGCTGGAGCACGGCGAGATCGACGGGCTGTTTTTTGCCGGACAGATCAACGGAACGACCGGCTACGAAGAGGCTGCTGCGCAGGGTCTTGTTGCGGGTTTGAACGCGGCACGACTTGCTGGCGGGCAGGCGCCCGTGACATTCAGCCGGAGCCAAAGCTACATCGGTGTCCTGATCGACGATCTTGTGACGCGAGGCGTAACTGAGCCCTACCGGATGTTTACCTCGAGGGCCGAGTACCGCCTGACCCTACGAGCTGATAACGCCGACCAAAGACTGACGCCGCTCGGCATTGAGGCTGGCTTGGTTTCCCCGGGCCGGGCGGCCGAGTTTGATGTCAAGATGACGCAACTGCGCGGTGCGATAGATGAGCTTCAAGGGACTACGTTGACGCCCAACGAGGCTGAGTTGCGTGGCGTCAAGGTCAGCCGGGACGGGGCAAGGCGGTCGGTGTTCTCACTCCTGGCCTTTCCGGATGCCGATCTGGCGGAGTTCGGAGGGCTTTCCGCAACGATGGATGGCCTGCCACCGGCGATGAAGGAGCAAGTCCAGATCGAGGCCCTGTATGCGCAGTACGCGGACAGGCAAGAAGCCGACGTTGCCGCATTGCGCCGGGATGAGGCGGTAGGGATTCCGCCTGACTTTGATTATTCAAGCCTTTCGGGCCTGTCGAACGAACTGAAGCTGAAGCTTTCGCGAGTTCGGCCAGCCAGCCTTGCACAAGCGTCACGGGTCGATGGGATGACGCCCTCCGCGCTGACACTCATCTTGGCGAAGCTTCGACAGAAGGCCCAACGTCGTGCATCCTGAGCTTATCCCGGCAGCTGGGCTGTTCGACGATCCGGAGTTGCGCGGAAAACTTGAACTGTTCGCGGCCTTGGTTGCAAAGTGGAACCCCTCGATCAATCTTGTTTCACGCGATAGCCTCCGTGACTTGTGGTCCAGGCATATTGCTGACAGCTTGCAGCTTCTGGAGGTGATACCGACAGAACCGAGCCGCTGGTTGGATATGGGCAGCGGTGGCGGTTTCCCCGGTGCCGTTGTAGCTATTGCTGCGAAGGTCAAGGGCTGGAAGACCGAGTTCATCCTTGCTGAGTCTGACCAACGGAAGGCAGCGTTTCTGCGGACCGTTTCACGTGAAACAGCGGTTGGATTCGATGTTCGCGCGGAGAGAATCGAACAAATGCCGCCACAGTCTGCCGATGTTGTATCCGCGCGGGCTTTGGCGCCGTTGATTGATCTGTGTGACTATGCAGTCCGCCACGTCGCGGACGATGGGCTGGCGATATTCCCAAAGGGCCAGGGGGCCGACCAAGAGATTATGGAAGCCCGGCGGCTATGGAACTTCCAAGTTACGGCGCAGGCAAGCCATACTGACCCGAGCGCAAAACTTCTGCTTTTGAAAGGCTTGCGACGTGCCTGACCAGCAAATTTCGCGACAGACGCGTATTCTTGCCGTTGCAAACCAGAAGGGCGGCGTCGGTAAGACGACGTCGACGATAAACTTGGCCGCAGGGTTGGCCGAGATTGGCGCTCGAGTAGCAATCGTCGATCTGGATCCACAGGGAAATGCGTCAACAGGCCTCGGGATTGATGCGAACAGCCGCAAGCTGAGCAGCTATGACCTTCTGCTCGAAGAGGCATCGCCACTCTTGGTCTTTCAGGAGGTCAAGGCAGGGCGTCTCTGGATCTGCCCGGCGACAGCGGATCTTTCGTCGACGGACATGGAGCTTGTGTCAAACGAACGGCGGAGCTTCCTGCTAAGGGATGCGCTTCGTCAGCCGGCGATCGCGAAATTTGGTTTCGACTTCATTCTGATCGATTGTCCGCCATCCCTGAACTTGCTCACCGTAAACGCGATGGTGGCGGCAGACGCAGTCCTGGTGCCTTTGCAGGCAGAGTTCTTTGCGCTCGAAGGGTTGTCGCAGCTTATGCTTACCCTCCGCGAAGTTCGGCAAACGGCAAACCCGGACCTTCGCATCGAGGGCGTGTTGCTGACGATGTACGACACGCGGAACAACCTGTCGCTTCAGGTTGAGCAGGATGCGAGGGAAACGTTGGGCGATCTTGTGTTTCCGATCGTCATTCCTCGCAACGTACGCTTGAGCGAGGCACCGTCCTTTGCCCAATCGGTCCTCGAATACGATCCCACTTCAAAGGGTGCGGAGGCATACAGGGCTCTTGCGAGGATTATTGCTGCGCGCCAGGGCCTGCAATTGGAGAATGAGGGGGTCGCCAGATGAGCGATAAGCGGACGGAACGGCGGGGGCTGGGTCGAGGTCTTTCGGCGCTGATGGCTGATGTGAACCTCTATGCGCAACCAAATCCTGCGGAAGCCAAACCGCAGCGGCCCGAGCTTTTCGTGCCGATTGAGTTTCTAATTCCGAACCCCGATCAACCGAGGCGGACGTTCAGCCCTGAAGCGCTTGAGGATCTAGCCGGCTCTATCCGAGCAAAAGGTGTGATCCAGCCGTTGATCGTACGCCCTCTCGGAAACGGGACCTACGAGATCGTCGCGGGTGAGCGGCGGTGGCGAGCCGCCCAGATCGCTCAGCTGCACGAGCTGCCCGTTCTGGTTCGTGAACTCAGCGACTCTGAGGTTCTGGAAGTTGCAATCATCGAGAACATCCAGCGCGCCGACTTGAATGCGATCGAGGAAGCGATGGCGTATCGGCAACTGATGGACAAGTTCGGCCACACGCAGGAAAAGCTTGCAGATGCCCTTGCCAAAAGCCGCAGCCATATAGCCAACCTCCTCCGCCTTCTCAATCTACCGGAGGAAGTGCAAGCCTATGTCAGGGAAGGAAAACTGACCGCTGGACATGCGCGCGCGCTCGTATCGACGCCGGACCCAGCTGCGCTTGCCCGCATGATCATGGCTCGAGGAATGTCGGTCCGTCAGGCGGAAGAGCTGGCCCAGTCAGCTCAGAGCAAGAGTCGTACGGCGCGACCTCGAAAGGAGAGCGCCTCTCAAAAGGATGCCGACACCTTGGCGCTTGAGGGCGACCTGTCCGCCAATTTGAAGATGGCTGTCCGGATCGAGCACGAGGGCGCGTCGGGCCGCGGGCGGCTGATCGTTGTCTACAACAATCTGGACGATCTTGATCTTCTTTGCCGCGCTCTTTCGCAGCTACCTCGCGATGGCTCGGTCTGACGTCACACCAAAAGCTCGCGCAAGACGGCGTTCAGGACCAATCGCCCCTCCTCGGTTGCTGACAGCCATCCGTCCTTGATTTGAAGCTTTCCCATCTCGACCAAGGGAGAAATGCGCTCCATGGGGAGGCCTGCAACGCTAATGCTGGCGGCGCGGCGCAGTTCGACTCCGTCTCGCAACCGCAATCCCATCATCAAGAACTCTTCAAATCTATCGTTGACTGTCAGTATCTCCCTTGCGTTCTCTCCTGAACCGGATGACCTGACGGAATTGAGCCAAGCCGATGGGCTGCTCCATTGGCTTGTAGCGTGGCGTTGTCCGCCTAACGTCAGTCGGCCGTGCGCCCCGGGGCCGACACCGACATAGTCCCCACCTTGCCAGTACACCAGATTGTGCCGTGACTCCTGGCCCGGCGCTGCATGATTTGACAGCTCGTAGGCCGGTAGCCCAGCAGCCTCACATAACTCTTGCGTCACCGAAAAAAGATCGACCGCAAGATCCTCGTCTGGCAAGCCGCGAAGCAGGCCCTTATGGAATCGCTCCGCGAAGACGGTCCCGTCCTCAATCGTTAGCTGATAAAGGGAAAGGTGGTCGGCTGCGAGCGAAAGCGCCTTGGAGAGTTCGCGGCGCCAATCCGCCAGCGACTGCCCTTGCCGCGCATAGATCAAGTCAAAATTGACCCGGTCAAACACTGCCCGCGCTTTTTCATAGGCCGTGATCGCCTCTTTTGCGCTGTGCATCCGACCGAGTCTGCGAAGGTCCTCATCGTTGAGGGCCTGAATGCCCATTGAAACTCGGTTCACACCCGCATCGCGGTATCCTTGCAGCCTTCCGGCCTCTATCGAGGTTGGGTTTGCCTCCAAGGTAATTTCAACGTCATTCGCAAAAGACCAGGCCTGGCGGATTGCCTCGAGGATGCCGTTCACAGTCTGGGGCTCCATCAACGACGGAGTGCCTCCACCAAAGTAGACCGATCTAACGGTCCTGCCCGGCGTCTCTAGTGCCTGCCTCCCGATATCCCGCTGGTAGGCAGCCAACCACTCGAGTTGGTCGATCTGGCCGGCTACATGGCTATTGAAATCGCAGTAGGGGCATTTCGAAAGGCAAAACGGCCAATGCACATAAACGGCAAAACCCCCAGCTTGCCAATCCTCTAAACCATCCGCCACGGCGCCAATCGGGCCGCTCGTCAATTCCTGAAGGGGTTGGGTGGAGCGTTTCACGTGAAACAGCCCCCGACGAACTTGCGGAATGCCTCGGCGCGATGGCTGATTTTGTTCTTCTCCCAGCGATCAATTTCTCCGAATGTCTGGTCAAAGCCATCTGGCTGAAAGATCGGATCAAAGCCGTGACCCTGGTCCCCGCGCATTGGCCATACGATTTGGCCGCCAATTTGTCCTTGAAAAACAGCATCATAGCCGTCGGGCCAAGCAAGAACGAGCGTACAGACGAACCGCGCGGTCCAAGGTTTCGGCGCTCGCTTCGAAAGAAGCTCCTCATGTACGCGGGTCATCGCCATGACGAAGTCTCGCCCATTTGGCGTCTCGGCCCAATCTGCTGTCCAAACGCCGGGAGCACCACCGAGGGCATCGACCTCAAGCCCGCTGTCGTCGGCCAGCGCTGGAAGCCCCGCGGCAGATGCAGCCGCGTGGGCCTTGATCCTGGCGTTTCCGACAAAGGTCGATTCCGTCTCCGCCGGTTCCGGAAGACCCAATTCCCCGGCAGAGATCACGGTGACGGAGAAAGGCTCAAGAAGCTTCGCGATCTCTTCCAACTTCCCCTTGTTGTGAGTCGCAATTACCAGCCTGTCGCCGGAAAACCGTCTCACCGGAGCTGCACTCATGCGAGCGCGGCCTTCTGCGCTTCGACAAGCGTAGCAGCGCCCGCTTCTGCCAGATCGAGTAGTTGAGTCATTTCCTCGCGGGAGAATGTCGCCCCCTCCGCCGACATCTGCACTTCGATCAAGCGGCCCCGGCCGGTGACAACGAAATTCCCGTCGGTTCCGGCGGTGCTGTCTTCCGCATAGTCGAGATCCGCCACTGCCTGGCCCGCATAAATCCCGCAAGACAGCGCAACGACGTGATCCATGATCGGATCAGAAACAAGCACACCACTCTTGAGCATGCGGTTGACCGCAAGCCGCAGCGCAACCCAACCGCCAGTGATCGAGGCGCAGCGCGTTCCACCGTCGGCCTGGATGACATCGCAATCGACCACGATCTGCCGCTCTCCCAGGGCGACGCGGTCGACTCCGGCGCGCAAAGAACGACCGATCAGGCGTTGGATCTCTTGCGTCCGACCCGACTGCTTGCCGGCAGCAGCCTCTCGGCGGTTGCGCGTATTCGTGGCGCGCGGCAGCATCCCATATTCGGCGGTGACCCATCCAAGGCCGGTATTCTTCAGAAACGGAGGAGCCTTCTCCTCGAGCGACGCGGTGCAAAGAACATGAGTATCGCCAACCTTGATAAGGCAACTACCTTCCGCATGCTTCACAACGCCAGTCTCGATCGAAACCGGACGCAGTTCATTCAGCTTTCTGCCAGAGGGCCGCATCTTGGGATCCTTGTAAAATGACGGGGCCAATATCCGCGCCGCCTGCCGCGATGCAACCCCGATTGACTCCACATATCGCCTCTTTCCAACGTCGCAGCGAATGCCCAGATTGATGCCATGAACGACAACCCTCGCATTCTTGCCGAAATGAGCGATCGCTCGCGCGAAGTCTTTCGCCGGGTGGTCGAGGGCTATCTGGCCTCGGGCGATCCGGTCGGGTCGCGCAGTCTGACCCGCATCATGAACGAAAAGGTCAGCGCGGCGACAATCCGCAATGTGATGCAGGATCTGGAGTTCCTCGGTCTCCTCGACAGTCCACATGTTTCCGCGGGCCGTGTTCCCACCCAGCTTGGGCTCAGGATGTTCGTCGACGGGTTGCTCGAAATCGGCGAAGTGGCGCCAAAGGATCGCGAACGGATCGAGGCCTCGCTTGGCAGCAACAGTTCGGATGTCACGTCCATCCTTGATCGGGTCGGCGCTGCGCTGTCCGGCATCACGCGCGGCGCTAGCCTTGTCCTGGCGCCAAAACGCGAGGCTCCGATCCGTCATGTCGAATTCGTAAGTCTGGCGCCGGATCGGGCTCTGGTTGTGCTGGTCTTCGCGGATGGGGCTGTCGAAAACCGGGTCTTCGCCCCGCCGCCGGGGCATACGCCCTCCTCGATGCGCGAAGCGGCCAATTTCCTGAACGCCCTCGCCGGCGGGCGGACGTTCTCTGACATCCGCAGCTCGGTTGGACAGGAAATCGAGCGGCGCCGGCAAGAGATTGACGCGCTTGCCCAACAGCTGGTGCAAAGCGGCCTCGCTGTGTGGGAAAACAGCGGCGACCGGCGCGAGCGGCTGATTGTGCGCGGCAGTTCGAATCTGCTCGGCACCCCCGGCGCAGAAGCCGACGTTGATCGCATCCGCAGCCTTTTCGATGACCTTGAGCG
>CAMFHT010000068.1 GCA_945952245.1 uncultured Rhizobium sp.
GCCTTTCCTGATGGTGACCACCGCATCTCTGGCCGTGACGGTTGCCGCAGCGATTCTCTTTGAGGAGCCTCAGCAGACACGGGTGCCGTTCCGCTTGGCCCTTCTCGTCCTTCTCCTTTCCTGCGGCTGGATCGGCCTTCAGTCGAGCCCGCTGCTGCCCGCGGCTTTTGATCATCCGGATTGGGCTACCGCACGCACTTTTCTGCCAGGAATTCGCGGCACCGTGTCGCTTGTTCCCGGTGATGCGGCGCTGTCTGCACTTTCCCTTGTGCTGCCGTTCAGCGTTTTTCTCTGCGGCCTCATCCTTTGCGATACGGACAGGCGAGGGCAGATGCTGCTCTCGCTTCTCGGCACGTTCGGAGGTCTGGCTGCCATTTTCGGGATAGCCCAGTTCCTGACTGCGCCGGGAACACTGCTCGTGATCGACAAGAAGAGTTACCTGGACAGTCTGACCGGCCTCTTCGTCAACCGCAACACGGCCGCGACATTTTTCGGGCTGACGTTCCTCATCAATGTCGGCCGTCTGCGTGATCAGGCGCTGCGCGTAACCTTTCGGGGGCAACAGGTAGGGCTGGCAGATCAGCTGAACCTGGTTGCACTGGCCCTGTTTACATTCACCGCGCTGGTGGCGCTGATGATGACGCGGTCGCGCGCGGGTATCGCGGCAAGCGGCCTCGCAGCGCTCCTCTACGTTCCCTATCTCGTCGCAGACTGGAAAAAGCAGACGGCGCGGCGCGGTCAGCCGCGCTGGATGCCGTTTGCATGGGGCGGAGGTGCGCTGGCAGTGACGCTGCTTGCATTCCTTCTCTTCGGTGCCCAGGCGATCATGAGGCTGAAGACCGCGGGCATCGCCGAGGATGGACGAACGTGCATTTTTCCGGGACTTATGGATGCAAGCCGGGAGAGCATTCCCTTCGGCAGCGGTTTCGGGGGGTTCCGTTTCGCCTTCGCGCCGTTCCGGGACCCGGCATGCGGAATCAATGGCATCTTCGACCGCGCCCATAACGGCTACATCGAAGGCTTCATGGGGCTCGGCATCCTGTTTCCGCTCCTCGTCGCCCTGGCCGTCGGGGGCATTCTCCACGGCCTGAGATCAGGGTGGCGAAACCGCAGGCGGCTGCGCCATGTAAGCGTGTTGGGCGCCAGCGGCCTCGTTCTCGTGATGACTCATGCAGCGTTCGACTTCTCGTTGCAAATCCCAGGCATGGCAGCGTTCTTTGCAGCCTTTCTGGCCGCCGTGCTGTCACTTTGCATGGCCAAGATACGCAGCGGGCGGTCGGCTGCGGCGTTTGGACCGGAAGACACATTGCCCACGCAAGCTGAACTGTCGTAGAAGAACGGTCCCGACTGTCGAAACGGGCGATTGCTACTGGCCTGCCGGCGTGTACGGCATGCAACAGAAGCGGATATGTTAACTAAAATTATTTATTTTGGCCGAGAGACCACTTGATCTTATGGCAAAACACAGCCCAATAGCGTCGGGGGAAAACATGGTGGACCAGGGTATGACGGTACTGACGCTCGGAAAACGGATCGGCATTGCTGCCAGCATCGCGATTCTCATGTCCGGATGTACCGCACTGCCGCGGTCTGGCCCCGATGACGCGGATATCGACCGCAATGCAACGCTCAAGGTCATCTCGAAGGATCGCAAGGCAGGCATCGACTATGCACTGGTGGATGTGACCGCAAGCATCCTGCCCTATTTCAGCTCGGTCGCGCAGACGAGCCTTGCCGGCTTCGGCAGCCGCAGCCGCGGTCCAGCCGACATAGCGCTGGGCTATGGCGACATTCTTCAGGTTTCGATTTTCGAGTCTCAGGCCGGCGGTCTCTTCATCCCATCCGATGCCGGCAGCCGCCCGGGCAACTACATCACGTTGCCGCAGCAGACGATCGACCGCAACGGCAGCATCACGATTCCCTATGCAGGCCGCATCAAGGTCGCAGGCCGACTGAAGGAAGAGGTCGAGCAGGAGATCGAGGACCGTCTGGCGAGCCGCGCCATCGAGCCGCAGGTCGTGATTACCGTGATCACCAGCCGCTCGACCCAGGCAGCGGTTCTCGGTGACGTCAACAACCCGCAGCGTGTCGACATTACCGCAGCTGGCGCCCGCATTCTCGACCTCATTTCGGCCGCCGGCGGCCTGACGTCGCCGAACATCGAAACGAGCGTGACGCTGCAGCGGCGTGACCGGATCGCGACGGTTGCCTACAACACGCTGCTGCGCAATCCCTCCGAAAACATCTACGTCGCCCCGGGTGACGTGATCTCTGTCGAGCACGAGCGTCGTACCTTCCTCGTCATGGGTGCTGCAGGCCTTACGGGCCGCTTCGATTTCGAGGATTCAAACCTCTCGCTCGGCGAAGCGATCGGCAAGGCGGGCGGGCTGCGGGACGATCGCGCCGATCCTGCGCAGGTACTGCTCTATCGCGTGGTCTCGAGGCAGAAGCTCACCAAGATGGGCATCGATACTTCGCACTTCGCGGGTGACAGCGTGCCGGTCGTATTCCGCGCCAATCTGCGTGATCCCGCAACTCTGTTTGCGGTTCAGAAGTTCAAGATGGAAGACAAGGATATTATCTATATTTCCAACTCGGACTCTGTCGAACTTCTCAAGTTCCTTGACATTTCCAACTCGATCACATCTTCTGCTGCGGGTATAAAGAAAGACGTCAAGTCGCTCGGTGACTGATGACTTCATTATGCTCTTAAATGTCCTGCATCCAGGCAGGTGCATTTCTGTGTTTCGAGTTTATGGAGAAGATGATGGGTAGAGCTCCCACCTCCAAGATGCGCTTCCTTGTGGCTGCTGCATTCGTCGCGCTTGCCCTGCCCGCAGCCGCAGAGGACGGCGCAGGCTGCTTCGGAGCTTCCAATCTGGCGCAGACCGACATCGACAGCTTCGTCGGCAAGCCGGACGTGCTTCTGATGATTCCCGATACGTTCAACCTGATGGCGCGCACGCGGTTGCTGGCTGGCTCCTCTGACAAGACCCTGAATCCGCTTCTGGACGTTGCGGCAGGCGCGACGGCAGAACAGATGGCCGCAATCGGCGCTGGTCTCGCGCGCGCTGCCAATACCTGCCTGAAGCCCAATCCGAACTACAAGCTCACGATCGAGAAGACGGTTGCGGACCGCTCCGTGAAAGATCCTCGACTTGCCCCGCTTCTGGCCGCCTTCGCCCGTGCCCTCGGGGAAGGGGCGACCGCCTCGCTCGGCACACCGGGCCGTGCCGGCAATGGCGCACCATCGATCAGCAACAACGGCTCCATCGGTCTGACCGGGCCAGGTGCCGACAACGGCCTCGGCTACGAGGGGACGACGAGCACGGACCCGCCATCCTACATTTCCCGGAGCGGCGGTGGCCTATCGACCGTGACGGTGATATCCGTCAGCGCGACCCAACCGAACACCTGAGAGCTGCAGGTGCCGGCGGGCCCGGACATTGTAATTTACCCGCAGGGGGAATGACTTGGCATCTTTGCTGAAAAAGCAGAACCGTCTTCACTTCAACGATACCAACGAAACATCCCTGGATGTGATTGATTTTGACAAGATCTTCGCCATTGCCAGGCGGCAGTGGCGACTTGTCTTTTTGTGCGTTGTGGTGGCGCTCCTGCTCGGCGGTGCCTATGTGGTCACGGCGGTGCGGCTCTATTCGTCCCAGTCGAGCCTTCTGATCGACCGGTCGGACAGCGAGATCGCCAACCAGCTGTCGGCCTTCGGGGCCCTGACGGATGATGAAGGCACCGTTCTGTCCCAGGTGGAGCTGCTGCAGTCGGAAGCCATTGCCGGCGCCGTCGTGGACAAGCTCAATCTGCCTGAGGATCCGGTTTTCGTAGCGCCAGGCCAATCTCTCTTCTCCGTCCAGTCGCTGAAGAGCCTGCTTTTGCCGCAGTTTCTGTTCGCCGACAAATCGGTGAGCGGCGAGGACAAGGAGGCAGCCCGGCTTAGTGCTATCCGCACCGTGATCCGTAATCTTGCCGTCCAGCGCGTCGGCCGGACCTATGTCCTCGATCTGACCTACACGTCGCAGGACCCCTACCTGTCCCAGAAGATCGCGGGCGCGGTGGCGGATGCCTACCTGGTCGACAAGCTGAACTCGAAGTACGAGGCGACGCGGCGCGCCAGCGAATGGATGCAGGCCCGCATCGACGAGCTGAAACAGAAGGCGCTGGAATCCGATCTCGCCGTTCAGAAGTTCCGATCGGAAAACAACCTGGTGCAGTCTTCCGAGGGCCGGCTTCTCAGCGAGCAGCAGCTTTCCGAAACAAATACGGCGCTGAGCGCTGCTCAGAAGGATGCAGCCGAAGCCCGCGCCCGGTATGAAGGTCTTCAGCGCGATCTTGCCGAGCAGGGCGAAGATGCCATCGTCACCGCTCAGCTGGACAACTCTGTCGCAAACGATCTGCGCAAGAAATATCTCGATGCCTCGAAGCTGGAATCGGAAATCTCGGCTCGGCTGGGCAAGAACCATGCTCAGGCCGTTCGCCTGCGTACCGAAATGGCCAATTACAAGCGCCTGATGTTCGACGAACTCAACCGCCTGCTCGACGGCTATAAGGCCGATTATGACGTGGCGGCGTCGCGTGAGAAGGAACTGCAGGCCAAGGTGAAGGATGCCACCGCCATTGTCGCGACCGCAGGCGAAACGGAAGTGCAGCTGCGCGAACTCGAGCGCACGGCGGAAAGCTACAGGGAGCTCTATCAGAACTTCCTGACGCGCTACCAGCAGGCCCTGCAGCAGCAGTCCTTCCCGATCACCGGTGCCCGCGTCATCTCGAAGGCCGATCTCCCACAGGGCCCGAGCGCTCCCCGCAAGATGATCATCATGGGGCTTTCCGGCGTCCTCGGCTTCATGGCCGGGGCAGCGATCGCGGCCATGCGCGAGTTTGCCGACAAATATTTCCGCAACGGTGAGGACGTGCGCGAAATGCTTGGCCTCGAATATCTCGGCGTCATGCCACTGGTCGAGGCTGGCCCATCTGACGGGCAGGAAAAGGAACCCATCGACGCAAGCCAGCCGCGCAGCATTGCCCGCGGCACGAAAGCCGCAAGCTATGTGAAGGATCATCCGCTTTCCAAGTTCGCCGAGACATTGCGAAGCGCCAAGGTGGCTATCGATCTCGGCACCGTCGCGCCTGCGGGCAAGGTCATCGGCGTCGTCTCCAGTCTTCCGGGAGAAGGAAAGTCAACGACTGCCATCAACTTCGCGCAGCTTCTCGCCATGCAAGGGGCAAAGAGCCTGCTGATCGACGGCGACCTGCGCAATCCGGGGTCAACCGGCGTGCTCGCTCCCGGCGCCTCGGCGGGTCTGCTTCAGGCGATTACCGACAGCGCCGTATTGCGTGACGTGTTGATGATGGATCCGAATACCAAGCTGGCCTTCCTGCCCGCGGTGGCTCCCTACCGCATCGCGCATTCGTCGCAACTGCTTGCCTCTCCAGCCATGGAAGGGATTCTGGATCAGTTGCGCCAGCGGTTCGATTACGTCGTCGTCGACCTCCCGCCACTCGGTGCCGTTGTCGATGCGCGGGCGATCGCGCCGCGGATCGACGCGTTCCTGTTCGTGGTGGAATGGGGCCGGACGTCGCGAAAGGTCGTACATACCCTGCTATCGGCCGACCCGGAATTGGCTGAGAAGGTCGCCGGCGTGATCCTGACCAAGGTCGATACGGACAAGATGCGGCTCTACAGCGACGTAGGGTCGCAGGAATATTACTACAAGCGATACCAGTCCTATTATGAAGCCTGAACCCGGGCACCCCACGAAGATATCGCGGCTGGTGAGGTTCTGCCTCATCCTCTCCGCCACGGCCTTGTTGATCCTGTCGCTCCGGGAAACGGCGACGACCATCCGTTACGCAAACATGTCCGTCATGGCCGCCATCCTCGAGAAGGACCAGAAAGTCTCGGACGAAAATCTTGCCCGGGTCGTCACGGATGCCGGAAGAGTGCGCGCCACTGGTCTGTGCCGTACCGAACTCGTGTCGGCGGCGACGACCGTATTGCTGCATGCGATGGACCGCAAGAATGCCGTCGAAGACTTCGACGGCTGGTCTGCGGCGGTGCGTGATACAGAGCAGCATCTCAAATTTGCAGCGGGCTGCATGCCGGGTGACAGCAATGTCTGGCTTCGCTATGCCGCCCTGCGCTCGGTCATTGCCGAAAATCCGGAAGAAGTGGCGCGCCTCATGCACCTCTCGCGCCGCCTCGCCCCGGCCGACAGCCACATGCTGTTTGCGCGGCTGGGGTTCTGGAACAGCTTTTCACGAGAAACGCTTGAACTTGCTGCCGACGACGTCGATGCCGATCTTCGAACCCTGATGAACAGAGGCGAGGCCTGCGTCGTCGGCCGCGAACTGAAGACCGTCACGGCAAATCTCAAGCCTTACGCAGACAAGATCCGGCAGGAACTTTCGCCGGAGAGGCTGAAGCAGCTGAGTTGGGAGTGCCCGGGCGCCAATAGCGTCAAGGGGCCATTCAAGCTCTGATCTGCTCTAAAACCCCCGGAACACACTGCATTGCAAGCTTGTGCAGCGCATTATTTTCTTCGCAAGACCGAATAGAGCGCCTCATATTTTTGCGCTCTATACGTTTATTTTGAAGGTTACCCGTTCAAGCCTTGCCTTTTCTTATATTTTTCACAATTATTAACCCTGTTGAAGCATAGGTTACCTGCAGACCTTCTGCGCGGATGCTCTTCGCCCGATACGTGAGGAGCGGTATCCCCACAGGGTTGGTCGAAGCGACATGATCCCGGTTTTCGGTGAGTAGCTTGAGAGGAGTGGTAACATGGAACAGGCTATCGGCACGTTCCTTCAGACGAGCACGGCCGTGCTTGCCGAGGCTGGACTTGCGGCGCAGAACTTCCATACGGTCGTCGGGCAACTGACCCTTACCCAGCTTCTGGCGGGTGCCGGCATCGTTCTGGCGCTGCAGATCTACAGCGCCGGCTTAATCCTCTACCAGCGCCGGCAGCTTGCCCGGGCGCATGAGGACGTGAACCTGCTTGCGAACGAGATCACCCGCATCAACCAGGAACTGAACGTCGAGCGTCTGTGGCGTCTCGCCGGCACGCAGAATCCGGAACTGCCGGAGGAAACCCTCAAGAAGCTCTACCGCGTCGTTACCGACGAACGCATGGCAAGCTGAGCGGCAGGAGGCCGCTCTACTCCTTCTTGATCGTCACGAAGCGCGTGCCGCGCACGCGCACCGTCATCTTGCAGGGTTCCGTATCGTCGCGGTCGCAATAGCGCGCCGGCATCTTCAGCACGAAGACCATGTTGCCGAAGCGCATGATGTAATCGTAGCCATAGATGCGCGCGGTGGCGACCAGCACATAGCCGCCTTCCTTCACCTGCACGTAGAAGTTCGATGGGCAGCCCTCGTCGTTGCAGAGATAGCGGTTCTCGCCGTCGCAGGTGATCTTCCCCTCGTCGATGATCATGTCCATGATCCCGTCATTGTTGAAGTCGCGCGGCGTGGCAAAGCCTTCGTCGAAGGAAACCTGCTTGCATATTTTCGTGAAATGCTCGCGCTCGAAGCGCTCGGGGTCCATCACGAGCGACTGCTGGCTGAATGCAGCACTCGGCGCCAGCACCAGGAGAAGGATCTGCAGGACGGCGAGGAACGTTGTCTTGGCGCGCATGACCGGCTCTTGAACGGAAATGAAGGAAGCTTTCCCTACCATGCCGACCTTGCGCAGCCCTTAAGGCTGTGGACCTTTGTGCATGCCGGGGCTAACACGGTAGCGAAGGCAAGGCTTGGAACCCGTGACGACTGACGTGATCAACATATGCGAGCAACTGGCGCTCTCCGTGGGCAGGGACATGCTGGCGGTCTACGAGGCCGGCCCGAAGGCGCGCCTGAAGTGCGATGCATCGCCCGTGACGATTGCCGACGAGCGCGCAGAGGCGCAGATCCTGGCGGGCCTTGCCGAACACTGTCCCGGCATTCCCGTGGTCGCGGAGGAAGCGGCTGCGGCCGGCCTTGCCTGCACGGAAGGGCTTGGCCGCTTCATCCTCGTCGATCCGCTCGACGGCACCCGTGAATTCATCGGCCGGCGGCCGGAATTCACCGTCAACATCGCGCTCATCGAAGCAGGCGTGCCGGTTGCCGGTGTCGTCTATGCGCCGGCGCTGGCCCGTGCCTATGCCGGATGCGCCAAGGGTGCCGAGCGGCTGGAGATATCGCCCGGGTTTACGGTCGCCAGCCGCGTGCCCATCACCGTCCGCCCCTATCGTGAACCGCCCTGCGCCGTCATCAGCCGCTCGCATATCACGGCAGAGACCATGACCTGGCTAGCCGACCATGGAATAGACCATTCCGTCGCGATCGGCTCGTCGCTGAAGTTCTGCCTGCTTGCCGAAGGCAGCGCCGATCTCTACCCCCGGTATGGCTGCACCATGGAATGGGACACGGCGGCAGGGGACGCGGTGCTGCGCGCCGCCGGCGGCATGACGGCGACAATGGATGGCGCTGCGCTCACCTACGGCAAGGTGCACCGGAAGGCGGCCAAGGATTTCGTCAATCCGGACTTCATCGCCCGCGGTGGTCCGGCAAAATGATGCGCCTCTATTTCGGCATGTGCTCTTGACGCGGGCAGCGGCAGTTGAAACCCTTGCACGATGCCGTGCCGCCGCAGGGGGAAAAGCGTGCCGCTTTCGCTGATGGAATTTCTCGATTATGCCGGCGTCGCCGTCTTCGCCGCGACGGGCGCGCTTGCCGCCTCGCGCAAGGAACTCGATCTGATCGGCTTCCTCTTCCTCGCCGCCGTGACAGGCATTGGCGGCGGCACGCTGCGCGACCTCATCCTCGGGCGAGTGCCGGTCTTCTGGGTTCTGAAGCCCACCTATCTCATCGTCTGCGTCGCCATGGGCGTGATCGTCTATTTCACCGCCCATCTGTTCGAATCGCGCTACCGGCTGCTGATCTGGCTGGATGCCATCGGCCTCTCCGCCTATTGCGTCATGGGGGCGGCGAAGGGGCTCGCAGCGACAGGCTCTCCAACCGTCGCCATCGTCACGGGCACGCTGACGGCAGCCTTCGGCGGCATTCTCCGCGACATCCTGGCAAACGAGCCGTCGGTGCTTCTGAGAAGGGAGATATACATCACGGCGGCGCTTGCCGGTGCGATCAGCTTTACCGTCTTCTACCGGCTCGGCGCGCCGCTCTGGCTCGCCTCGGGGCTCGGCGCCATGCTCGCCTTCGTGGTCCGCGGCGGCGCGCTCGCCTTCGGGTGGACGATCCCGCCCTACAAGCCGCGGCCCGGCCGGCATCCCGACGATGTCATGTGATCGAACCTGTCAGGATCGCTTGGGTCGCAGCCGGATCACCACGTCCACATGGGCAATCTCCATGCCTTCCGGAGGCGCTGGCAGGTTGCCGATCGCGATGTTGGAGACCGGAATGTCCAGCACTTCATTCCGCCCTTCGACGAAGAAGTGATGGTGGTCGGAAACATTGGTGTCGAAATAGGTCTTGGCACTCTCGACGGCGAGGACACGCAGCATGCCGGCTTCGGTAAACTGGTGCAGCGTGTTGTAGACGGTTGCGAGCGAGACCGGCACGCCGGCCGCGACTGCCTCTTCATGCAGTTCCTCGACCGTCAGGTGGCGGTCGCCCTTGGCGTAGAGCAGGTCGGCAAGGGCCATGCGCTGGCGGGTGGGGCGCAGGCCCGCACGGCGCAGCCGCATTTCCGCTGTTGCACATCCCATGGCATTCATTCGCATCAAGACCCCTGGATGATCCCCTGAAAGGACCGAAGAAACGTCACCTGAAATTCATATAGCTTCTGGAGAACGGGCTTTCAATAGAGTGTCAATTGGCCGAATGCCCCTGTCGGCCAAGGCGGACATGCAATTGTTACCGCATAAAATCGTGTAAAAGCCGCCCGTGCACATCAGGGCATCGCGCCGCGACCATTGTTGCGCTTCATTTTACCGCTATCTTGCTTTAGAGCAGTGAAAAGACGATGGACCTGAGACAAGGAAAAACGGCATTCATGGGTAACCGCCAATCGAGCTATAATTACGAGGAAATCCTGAGCTGCGGCCGCGGCGAACTGTTCGGCCCCGGCAATGCGCAGCTGCCGCTGCCGCCCATGCTCATGGTTCACCGCATCACCGACATCTCCGAAACCGGCGGAGCCTTCGACAAGGGCTATGTGCGCGCGGAATACGACGTGAAGCCCGACGACTGGTACTTCCCCTGCCATTTCCAGGGCAATCCCATCATGCCCGGCTGCCTCGGCCTCGACGGCATGTGGCAGCTGACCGGCTTCTTCCTCGGCTGGCTGGGCGAGCCCGGCCGCGGCATGGCGCTTTCGACCGGCGAAGTGAAGTTCAAGGGAATGGTCCGCCCCGAAACCAAGCTCCTGCAGTACGAGATCGACTTCAAGCGCGTCATGCGCGGCCGCCTCGTGCTCGGCACCGCCGACGGCGTGCTGAAGGCCGATGGCGAGACCATCTACCAGGCGACCGATCTCCGCGTTGGTCTGTCAAAAGCCTGACGGTCGACAGAATGCCGGGAAGTCACTATATGCCCGGCATATCCTGATGAAACGAAAGAAAAGGTTTCCATGATGAGACGGGTAGTTGTTACAGGTCTGGGCATTGTATCCTCGATCGGAAGCGATGCCGCTGAAGTCACCGCCTCTCTGCGCGATGCCAGGTCCGGCATCTCCTTCTCCCCCGATTTCGCCGAACACGGCTTCAAGTGCCAGGTCTGGGGCAAGCCCTCGCTCGATCCGAGCGAACTGGTCGACCGCCGCGCCATGCGCTTCCTTTCGCAGGGCGGCGCCTGGAACCACGTGGCCATGAAGCAGGCGATCGCCGATTCGGGCCTCGAGGAAAAGGATTACGCGCGCAACGAGCGCGCCGGCATCATCATGGGCTCCGGCGGTCCCTCCACCCGCACCATCGTGGAAGCGGCGGAGATCACCACCAAGAACAACAGCCCGAAGCGCATCGGCCCCTTCGCCGTGCCGAAGGCCATGTCGTCCACGGCATCCGCCACGCTCGCCACCTGGTTCCAGATCCACGGCGTCAACTATTCGATCTCGTCCGCCTGCTCCACCTCGGCGCACTGCATCGGCAATGCCGCGGAAATGATCCAATGGGGCAAGCAGGACATCATGTTCGCCGGCGGCCACGAGGATCTCGACTGGTCCATGTCGAACCTGTTCGACGCCATGGGCGCGATGTCCTCCAAGTACAACGACACGCCCGCGTCTGCGTCCCGCGCCTATGACGTCTCCCGCGACGGCTTCGTGATCGCCGGCGGTGCGGGCGTTCTGGTTCTCGAAGAACTGGAGCATGCCAAGGCCCGCGGCGCGAAGATCTATGCCGAGCTGACCGGCTATGGCGCGACCTCGGACGGTTACGACATGGTCGCTCCCTCGGGCGAAGGCGCCGTGCGCTGCATGCGCCAGGCGCTTTCCACCGTGAAGGGTGACGTCGATTACATCAACACCCACGGCACCTCGACGCCGGTGGGCGACAGCAAGGAAATCGGTGCCATCCGCGAAGTGTTCGGCGACAGGCTGCCGCACATCCAGTCGACCAAGTCGCTGACCGGCCATTCGCTGGGCGCAGCCGGCGCGCAGGAGGCGATCTACGCGCTGCTCATGATGCAGGAGCGCTTCATCGGCGAAAGCGCCCACATCACCGAGCTCGATCCGGAATTCGACGGCGTGCCGATCGTGCGCAAGCGCATCGACAATGCGAAGATCGACACGGCCCTTTCCAACTCCTTCGGCTTTGGCGGCACGAATGCCACGCTGGTCTTCCAGCGCTTCAACGGATGACACGCATGGGTGAACTGATGAAAGGCAAGCGGGGCCTGATCATGGGCGTCGCAAACAACCACTCCATCGCCTGGGGCATTTCCAAGGCGCTGGCGGCGGAGGGCGCGGAACTGGCCTTCACCTATCAGGGCGAGGCGCTCGGCAAGCGTGTGAAGCCGCTGGCCGCGGAAGTGGGCTCCGATATCCTGATCCCCTGCGACGTCGAAGATCTCGCCTCGGTCGATGCCACCTTCTCCGCCCTGAAGGAGCGCTGGGGCAAGCTCGATTTCATCGTGCACGCCATCGGCTTCTCCGACAAGAACGAGCTCAAGGGCCTCTATGCGGACACGACGCGGGACAATTTCACCCGCACCATGGTCATCTCCTGCTTTTCGTTCACCGAGGTCGCCAAGCGCGCTGCCGACATGATGAACGAGGGCGGCGCCATGCTGACCCTGACCTATGGCGGATCGGTGCGCGTGATGCCGAACTACAACGTCATGGGCGTCGCCAAGGCTGCGCTCGAGGCTTCCGTCCGCTATCTCGCGAGCGACTATGGTCCCCGGGGGCTGCGCGTCAACGCCATCTCCGCCGGCCCGATCCGCACGCTTGCCGGCGCCGGCATTTCGGACGCCCGCGCCATGCTCTCCTGGCAGCAGAAGAATTCCCCCATGCGCCGGACCGTCACCATCGAGGACGTCGGGGCATCCGCCCTCTACCTCCTCTCGCCGCTCTCCCGCGGCGTCACGGGCGAAATCCACTACGTGGATTCCGGCTACAACATCACGTCCATGCCGACGCTCGACACGCTCCGCAACGCGGATGCGGAATGAGAGCAAGGCAGGATCGGACATGCAAAAGCCCGGCAGTGCCGGGCTTTTTTGTAGGTGCTTCCCGCCACCCCTCATGGTGAGGTGCGAGCAAAGCGAGCCTCGAACCATCCGGCGGCATGCACCTGTTAGAAGGCGTGCGTTGAGCATATGGAGCAGGACCCTTCGAGGCCTGCGCTTCGCTTCGGCACCTCAGGGTGAGGCGTGCAATATGCCTCAATCGGTCAACCAGCAGCCCCGAGATTACTTCCGGCCCCAGAGCACCTTGAAGCGGGCGTTGCGGCAGGTTTCGCCGCTTTCTCGGAAGAGGCCGGCCAGCACCGGCTCATAGGGCAGGCCGCGGTTGGCGACCATCAGCAGGCGTCCGCCCTGGCGGAGCGCCGTGGCGGCGGCCTTGATCATCGCCTGGCCGAGGCCCGGTTCCGCCGCATGGCCTTCGTGGAAGGGCGGGTTCATGATGACGAGGTCGTAGCGTTCCTTGACCTCCTCGCGCGCCAGGTCCTGCCAGAAGAAGCGCGCCTGCAGGTCCGGCACCAGCGCAGCGAGGTTCGCTTTCGCGGCCTCCAGCGCGGCATGGTCGGCCTCGAACAGGTCGATGCGGTTCACGCGCGGCGAGGCTTCCGCCAGCATGACGGAGAGATAGCCCCAGCCGGCGCCGAGATCGGCGGCATTGCCGTCGAAATCGGTGGGCAAACGTGACGCGAGAAGCTCCGACCCCTCGTCCACGCGGTCATGGCTGAACATGCCGGGCGCGGCCTGGAAGCGGCCTTCGATGGTGACGGCCGGATTGTCGAGCTTTGCCGCAAGATCGGCCGCATGGCCGGGCGCGAAGAACCAGACGGCAACCCCGTGGTACTTCGGCATGTGCTCGAAATCGACGCCGAGCTGCAGCAGCTTCTTGCGCATGGCCTGCACGCCGTCTTCCTTGGAGCCCGCGATGAGGATGAGGCCGCCCGGCTTCACCGTCCGCAACAGCGTCGCCAGCCGGTTCTCGTTCTCGCCGCGGTGCTTGTTGAGCAGCAGGAAGCCCGCATCGAACGGACCTTCGGGCATGTCCGGCGTCACCGGCAGATGCGCGGCCTGGAGCTTGAGGTAGAGCGGCCTGAGGCCCTGGACCGGCAGAAGCTCCGCCTCGAAGCCTTCCGGCAGCTGGAAGCCCGCCTCAGCCCCCAGGAAGGCGACCCGCGCATCCGAAGCAAGCGGTTCGACCGTACCGGTCACGAAGGGGTGGAAAAGGGTCTTCAGCGTTTCGCGGGCCATGGAGGTGCTTTCGTGGAATTTCAATAAGACAAGGGCGCGAGATCATCTCCCGCGCCCCCGGATCAGTCAGGCTTGCCAGGATTATTCGGCGGCTTCGCCGTCTTCCTTGGCCTTCTTCTCGGCAACGATCTCCTTGCCGGTCGCCTGGTCGACGACCTTCATGGAGAGGCGGACCTTGCCGCGCTCGTCGAAGCCCATGAGCTTGACCCAGACCTTGTCGCCTTCCTTGACCACGTCGGTGGTCTTGGCAACGC
>CAMFHT010000069.1 GCA_945952245.1 uncultured Rhizobium sp.
CTGGTGCCAGGGCATGCTGCAGATCCTGATCCTGAACCGCCCTTTCCTGAAGCGCGGGCTCACCATGGCGCAACGCGTCTGCTATGCGGGCATCAACCTCTTCTGGCTGTTCCCGCTGTCGCGGCTCACCTTCATTTTCTCGCCGCTCCTCTACATCTTCTTCTCGCTCGAGATCTATCAGGCGAACATGATGGAGTTTGCCTCCTATGCGCTCACCTATCTCGTCTCGTCCTTTGCCATGCAGAGCTATCTCTATGGCAAGGTGCGCTGGCCCTGGGTGTCGGAACTCTATGAATACGTCCAGTCCGTCATGCTGCTGGGCTCGATCCTCAGCGTGGTCAGGAACCCGCGCAAGCCGACCTTCAACGTCACCGCCAAGGGCCAGACGCTGGACCGCAGCATGCTCTCGCCCATCGCGCGGCCCTACTTCCTGATCTTCGGCCTGCTGCTTGCGGCGGCGGTCTATTCCGCCTGGCGCTTCTTCACCGAGCCGCTGGCAAGCGACCTGCTGATGATCGTCGCCGGCTGGAATCTCATCAATCTGGGCCTTGCCGGCGCCGCCCTCGGCGTCGTCTCGGAGCGGCGGGAGCTGCGCCGCAACCACCGCCTTTCGGTGCGCCGCCATGCGCTGATGCGGATCGGGGCTGAATGCCACTCGATCCTCGTGCTCGATGCCTCGAGCGGCGGCATGACGGTCGAATTCCTGGAAGGCATGCCGAAGCTGCCGCAAGAGGGGCCGCTCGTCGCAACCATGGAACTGCGCCGTGGCGGAAAGGTGCTCGCCTTCGAGGTGGAGCACCGCAATGCCCGCGAGACGCAAGAGGGCGTGATCCACGGCTTCGCCTACCGGGAGCGGACGCCGGAAACCTTCATGGCCATTGCCGATCTCATGTATTCCGACAAGACCATGCTGCAGGAGCGGCTTTCCCGCCGCCAGGTCAAGCTCGGCTTCTTCGCGGGCACGATCCGCTTTGCGGTCTGGACGCTGCGCGAAACGCTCCGCGGTCTCGCCTACCTCGCCCGCCTCGTGAGGGAGCAGAAGGTGGTTTCGGTGGCCGATGCGCCGATGACCGTTCTGGTTGCGAACCGGACACGGCAGGCAGAACCCGCCGAATTCGGCGCAGAGCTTTCGGGAGCGCATGTCTATGGCTGAACTCGGCAAGATCATCCGCCAGGCCATTTCAGTGGCGCTGGCGTCCACATGGCTGTCCGCAGTCAGCCTTGCGGCGGCTGCGGAAAACAGGCTCGTCGATTTCGGCGGGGCGGCAGCAAACGTGCCGCCCAAGGCGGAAACAGGTGCCAGGTCCACCAGCCTCGTGCCCTTCGAGCAGCCGGCGGACCAACTGACGCTCTCCGGCGAGGACGACAGCCTCACCCTCAGCTTTGCGGCGAGCGAGGCCGCAGCGGAAAGCGGCGGCGTTCTCCGGATCGGCTACACCAATGCGGTCTCCGTCCTGCCGGATACGGCACGGCTGGAGGTCGAGGTGAACGGCAAGCCCGTGGGCATGTTTGCCATACGATCGCCGAACGGCGTGAAGGTGGAAGGCATCCCGCTTGGCCCCGACATGCTGAAGCCCGGCCGCAACCGGGTGCGGCTGCATGCAGTCCAGCACCACCGGGTGGATTGCGCGCTGGATGCGACCTATGAACTCTGGACGCGCCTTTCGCCCGCCGACAGCGGCTTCCAGCCGTCGGTCCCTGCGGGCTTTTCAAGCCCCATGGATCTCATCGCCGTGCAGAAGACGAAGGAAGGGTTCACCGACCTTCGCCTGGTCATGCCCGATCATGCCGATCCCGTGCAGATCGAGCAGGCACTGCCCGCGATCCAGTCTCTCGGCCTGGCGCTGAACCGCAGCGATCTTCTCGTCAGCGTGGCCGAAGCGGCAGGCACGGGTCCGGGCATCGATCTCTACGTGGGCCGCACCTCGGCGGCGGGGCAGGGCGGCATGTCAGGCTTCACCGTTCGCGATGGCCTTACCCCCGGCCGCGCAGCCGTCACCGTCGACGGCGCGACGCCCGAGGCCGTCGAGGCTGCGCTCGTCAATGCCCTGTCCGGGCCGCTGAAGCCGGCGCTGGCAACGGGCATTCTTGCTCCGCAGCCCGGCGTGCTCAAGGGTACGGCGTCTGCCAACTACCACCTTTCCGATGCCGGTTATCGCAGCCGGCCCTTTGCAGGGCGCCTGTTCCGCACCCGCTTCGAGATCGACATGCCCGCGGATTTCTATCCGGCCGATTACGACAGCATGGACTTCTACCTGAGCGGCGCGACCGCACCCGGCCTCCTGCCGAGCGCGCAGTTCCTGGTCCGTGTCAACGACCGGGTCGTCACCAGCTTCCCGTTCCGGGATACGGGTGGTCAGACTTTCCGCGACCAGCGCATCGAACTGCCGCTCAGGGCCTTCCGCCCCGGCGCCAACCGGGTGGAACTGCTGGCGGAACTGCCGACCGCAGCCGACGCCGCCTGCCGGCCGGCCGAGCGGCAGGAGGACAAGCCGCGCTTCGTGCTGCTCGAGGAATCCCGGATCGAGATCCCGGCGCTCGCCCGGATCGGACGCCTGCCGGATCTTTCCGCTTTTGCCGGTGCCGCCTATCCCTATGCGGACGGCAAGCCCTTCACGCTGCAGGTGGAAAACCAGGATGCTCGGGAACTCTCGGCAGCGCTGACGACACTTGCCCGTCTCTCGCTCGCGGCGGGCAAGCCGCTTTCCGCGAAGCTTGCGGTCGGCGAGCCGGATGCCCTGCCGACGGGCAACGTCCTTGCCGTCACGCTTGGCGGACGGACCAGCGCGGAGAACACCCAGCCGGCCATCGATCCGCAGGTGACATCCGCAACCGGCCATGCCGGCGAGATCTTCTCGACCGGCTCGGAGAAGCTGATCCAGGCCTTCGAGACCGATGCATCGCATGTGGAGGACCGGCCCGTGAGCGCGCTCGCCCAGGCGTGGATCGGGCGCATCACCGACCGCTTCAACAGCTGGCTGCGCTACCAGGACGCGCCCGAGAGTGCCCTTCCGGCGCCGGAAGATCGCCTCGTCAGCATCAGCCAGAGCGAGGCGCAGGATGGCCGGGCGATCGTCACGCGCATCGAGGCGGGTTCCCCCGATGCGCTGGCCCGGGGTTTTGCCGCCCTCATCCGGCCCGACACCTGGTCGCGCCTTTCGGGCGGCACGGCGGTGATTGCCGCAGATGGCCTCACTCTCTCGACGCATTCGCCTGCGACCACCTTCATCCACGAAATGAGCGACTGGAGCTTCGGAAACCTGCGCCGCCTCGCTGCCTCTTGGTTCTCCGACAATTTCCAGGCCTATGTGGCGCTCGTCTTCGTGCTCATGGGCGCTTTCGGCATCTGGCTCGGCTTCGCCGTTCCGAAATCCGGCGTGAGGGCAAGGAAATGACGACAATGACAAACCGTCTCACCACAGGTCTTGCAGCCACAGCCCTGGCACTCGTCTTCTGCGCCTCTTCCTCCGATGCTGCCGATCTCGTTTCGCCGCCCGCAGAAGTAACGGCCAATGCAAGCGAGGCAAAGCCCGCTGGTCCGCAGCCGGACGCGGTCGAACTCGCCGCCCTCTACTACTACGCCTCGGAAAAACAGGCCGATCGCGTGAAGGCGGAGGCAGACCGGCTTCGCCTCAAATATCCCGGTTTCGACCTGCCGTCGGATCTGGTCGCCCCGAAGGGACCGCAGGTCAGCGAAGCGCCGCTTTGGGCGCTCTATGAGAATAACGATTTTGCGGGCATCGAGACGAAGATCGCAAGTCTTGAAGCTAAGAATCCCGGCTGGATGCCCTCTGCAGACTTCATGGGCAAGCTCGCGAAGCGCAAGGTCAGGATCACGCTCACCGAAGCCGTAAAGGCGAAGGACTGGCAGGCGGCGATCTCCGCCGGTTCTGCCCTCGATCTCCAGCACGAGACCGAGGTGGATCTTCTCTGGATGCTGGCCGATGCCTGCCACGAGGCCGGCATGGCCGATCAGGCCGCAGCCGTCTACAAGGGCATCCTGTCCCGCCAGGGCAAGGACCGGCTGCCGGATGCTGTCCTCGTCACCACGCTCCAGAAGGCAAGCCGTGATGCCGAGCCGGAAGAGGTCAGGAGCGCGATGGCGGCTCTCTGGCCGAACCCCGGTCAGATCACGGCCCTGCGTCCACTGAACGACGATTTCATCCGCCGCGACATCGCCGACTTCAATGCACGCACCGAACGGCAGGAGCCGCTGGCGGAAAAGGACATCCAGCGGCTCCGCGATCTCGTCGGCGCGCGAGGGGAAGTGAGCGACATGTCGCTCCTCGGCTGGTATTTCATGAAGCTGAAGCAGCCAAAGGAGGCGGAGCCCTATTTCGCCCGCGCGCTCGAAGCCGCACCATCGATCGAGTTCGCGAAAGGTCTCTACCTGGCCCTTGCCCGGCAGGGCCGCGACGAGGAGGCCTATGCGGTGGCCGAAAGCCATCTCGCCGATCTTTCCGGCGATACCGGCTTCCTGCTCGACGCGCTTTCCGTCCGGCTTTCCAAGCCAGATCTGGGGCCGGTGGCACCGGAGGCGGTTGCGGCCTATTCCGCCGCCATTCTCAAGGAAAAATCGGCCAGCCATGCGGAAATCCTCGGCTGGTATGCCTTCAATTCCGGCCAGTACAAGGCCTCCGAAGCCTGGTTCGCCCAAGCCTGGACCTGGGAGGAAAAGCCCGAGCGTCTGAAAGGCCTGGCACTGACCTACATGCGTCTCGGCAAGAAGAAGGCGCTGAAGGCCCTGCAGGGCGAATTCGGCGATCTCTATCCGGAAATGTGGGCGGAGATCTCCAGGGGTACGGCCGCGAAGGCGGGTGGCAGCCGAACGGCGGCGGTCATCGTGCCGCTCGGTTCCGACGTGTCCGAAGCCGCGCCGGCGTCGCGCAAGACATCGACCGGCGGCAATGGCTATGTCGCCGCCTATCAGGCGAAGCGCTATGGCGACTGCCTCTCCGAACTCGACCGCATGGGGCCTGTGGGGCAGATCCCTGCGGATGCCGAGCTCATGCGCGGCTGGTGCCATCTCGGTCTCGACAGGGTTGCCGATGCGCGCGCCTCCTTCCAGGCAGCGCTTGCCGGCAAGGGTCAAGTGCAGAGCGATGCGGCCTATGGCGTCGCCCTTTCGGCACTCCGCCTGAAGCTGACGGACGAGGCGGAGGCCATGCTCGCCTCCTATCCACTGCCAGAGGGGAAGGCGAAGGAGATCCGTGCCGAGATCGCCTGGCAGCGCGCCCGTTCCGCCTTCGACCATGGCGATTATCAGGGCACGCTCGATGCGCTGAACGCGCGGATGCAGCTCACGCCGGAGCCCACCGGCATGACGACCATGCGCGCCTGGGCGCATGCCAAGCTCGGCCATCGCGACGAGGCGAAGGCCATATTCCAGAAACTCGGCCAGCAGATCTCCGATCCCGACATCATGAAGGGCCTGGCCTCCCTCGGTGAAAAACAGCGATGATACCCCGTGTTCTCCTTCTCCTGGCCATGACGGCCGCGCTTACCGCCTGCACCACGGCGGCACCCGACCCCTTCCTCACCGCATCGGTCAGCGCCTCCGCACCGGCGATCGCCACCGAGGTCTCGCCGGATTTCGCCGCCGCAAGGCTGCCGGCGACGGCAGGTCCCGTGCGGCTCGTGCGCCAGACGGTGCGCGAGGATGCGCTGGAGCAGACCGTGCTTTATGCGAGCCCGACCGATATCGCCGGCGAGAACATGCTGACCGTGAGGGCCGGGACGGGTAGCGGCTTCCTCCGTCCGCCGACGCGCGCCGAGATCCAGGCCGAGATGCGCGCCGCATTGCCCGGCATATCCATGGCGATCCAGCCCGTTCTTGCCGAAAACGCGCAAGGCACGTTCGGTTACGCCACCGGGCGCTTCGGCGCTTCCGGCGCCTGCCTCTACGGCTGGCAGCTGATCGGCCCGAAGGCAACGGGCTCGCCTCTGTCACTCACAGGAAACGGTGCCCTTCGCCAGCAGATCCGCCTGCGCTTCTGCCAGTCCGGCGCGACGGAAGAAAGTCTCGTCGGCCTGATGCGCGGGCTCGTGGCCAAGCCGGTGACGAAGGATACGCTCGCCATGCTGCGCTTTGCGGGCGGCAGCGGCAGTTCCGCCATCGCCCTGCCGGCCGGGCTCCCGCAAACGTCGGCCAGGCCTGTCGTCCGGATCAGGAAGGCTGAGCCCATCGCTGCGGATGAAGAACCCGTGAGCCTTCCGATCAGCCGGCATGGTGCTGTCCCCGTCCAGCAGGCCGCCATCTCCTCCGCCGCTGAGGTTCCCTTGCCTACGGGAGAGGATTCATCGGTATCGAAATCGCCGCAGAAGACCATTGCCAAGGCTGCACTCGTGCCGATGCCGGAAATGGCATCCAGCAACTGATCCCTCAGAGGAAGATCTGCCGCTCCTCGCGGACGAGATCATGCAGGAAATCCGAAACCATGCGCACGCGGGCAAGATCGCGGGCGCTTTCATGGTAGATCGTCCAGTAGGCGCGCCGGATGCTGATGTCGGGCAGGAGCCGAACGAGCTCGCCATGGTGGCGGGCGATGTAATTGTGCAAGATGCCGATGCCGGCGCCCGAGAGCACCGCCTCGTTCTGACCGATCGCGCTGGAGATCTCGAAGCCCGCATCCCAGTTGCGCATGATCTCGCCGGTATAATTGAGCGAGGGCGAGTAGATCAGATCCTCCACATAGCCGATGCGGCGGTGCTGCTTCAGGTCTTCGACCGACCGTGGCATGTCCTTGTCCTTAAGATAGGCCTTCGAGGCGTAGAGGCCGAGCGTATAGTCCGTCAGCCTGGAGGAGACGAGCCGGCCCTGTTCCGGCCGTTCGATGGTAATCGCGATATCCGCCTCGCGCTGCGACAGCGAGAAGGAGCGCGGCACCGGCACCAGCTGGATCTTCAGTTCCGGATAGCGTGCGGTGAGCTGCCCGAGTCTGGGTGCCAGGAAATAGACGCCGAACCCGTCCGGCGCGCCGATCCGCACCGTACCGGCAAGCGCGCTGTCCACCCGGCCCACCTGGGCCTGCGCTTCCAGCATCTCCGTTTCCATCCGCTCGGCGGCCCTGAGGAAGATCTCGCCCTCGGCGGTCAGTTCGCAGCCATTGGTCCGCCGCAGGAGAAGCCGGGTCTTCAGATCCTCCTCGAGCGCGCTCACCCGTCGCGAAAGCGTCGCATGGTTGACCCCGAGACGCCTGGCCGCCGCGAGAAACTGCCCGGTGCGCGCCACTGCCAGAAACATCCGCACATCATCCCAGTTCATGGCTTGCCCTGTTTCGAATTTTGCACAACGGATGCTTAATCCAGACGATTGATTTGTGCAAATCGTAGTGCGATCCTCTGCGGCGAGGGTCGGGGAGGAACCAGCCCGATCGCACCGATTTCGCCAGCCCGCCGGAACCCGAAGGAACCGGCCGGGCGGCCAAGCGCACACTCTGAAGGGAGATCGCCATGTATCACGTGGGTCATTTCATCGGCGGCAAGCATGTCGCCGGCACCAGCGGCCGCACCGCAAACATCTTCAATCCGGCAACGGGCGAAGTGCAGGGCACGGTTGCCCTCGCCACCGTCGAGGAGCTGCGCGCCGCCGTTGAAAACGCCAAGGCCGCACAGATCGGCTGGGCTGCCACCAATCCGCAGCGCCGCGCCCGCGTCTTCTTCAAGTTCGTCGAGCTCCTGAACAAGCACATGGGCGAACTCGCCGAAGTGCTCTCCCGCGAGCATGGCAAGACCATCGAAGACGCCAAGGGCGATATCATCCGCGGCCTCGAAGTCTGCGAATTCGTCTGCGGCATTCCCCATCTGCAGAAGGGTGAATTCACCGAAGGCGCCGGCCCGGCCATCGACATGTATTCCATGCGCCAGCCGGTCGGCATCGGCGCAGGCATCACGCCCTTCAACTTCCCCGGCATGATTCCGATGTGGATGTTCGCCCCGGCGATTGCCTGCGGCAATGCCTTCATCCTCAAGCCGTCCGAGCGTGATCCCTCCCTGCCGATCCGTCTCGCCGAACTCATGATCGAAGCCGGCCTTCCGGCAGGCGTGCTGAACGTCGTCAACGGCGACAAGGCCGCTGTCGACGCGATCCTGACCGATCCCGATATCGGTGCCGTCTCCTTCGTGGGCTCCACCCCGATCGCCCGCTATGTCTATGGCACGGCTGCCATGAACGGCAAGCGCGCCCAGTGCTTCGGCGGCGCCAAGAACCACATGATCATCATGCCCGATGCCGATCTCGACCAGGCCGTCAACGCCCTCGTCGGCGCTGGCTACGGCTCGGCCGGCGAACGCTGCATGGCGATCTCCGTTGCCGTTCCGGTGGGCAAGGAAACCGCCGACCGTCTGATCGAGAAGCTCGCCCCCAAGGTCGAGGAACTCCGCATCGGTCCGTATACGGACGAAAAGGCCGATTTCGGTCCGCTCGTCACGAAGGAAGCCCAGAACCGCGTCATGGGTCTCATCGACCGCGGCGTCGAGGAAGGCGCAAAACTCGTGGTGGATGGCCGCAACTTCAAGCTCCAGGGCTATGAAAACGGCTATTTCGTCGGCGGCTGCCTGTTCGACAACGTCACCCCGGACATGGATATCTACAAGACCGAAATCTTCGGCCCGGTTCTCTCCGTCGTTCGCGCCAACAGCTATGAAGACGCCATCCAGCTGCCCATCAAGCATGAATACGGCAATGGCGTCGCGATCTTCACCCGTGACGGCGATGCCGCCCGCGACTTCGCCTCGCGCGTCAACATCGGCATGATCGGCATCAACGTTCCGATCCCGGTTCCGCTGGCCTACCACTCCTTCGGCGGCTGGAAGGCCTCCTCCTTCGGCGACCTCAACCAGCACGGCACGGACTCGATCAAGTTCTGGACCAAGACCAAGACCATCACCGCCCGCTGGCCCTCCGGCATCAAGGACGGCGCCGAATTCGTCATCCCGACGATGAAGTAAGTCCTGCTAGAGCAGCAATGAGCATCAAAGGCCTCCGGAAACGGGGGCCTTTCCCGTTTGTTCACCTTGAGCCGCAAGCTCATGTAAAGCGGAGCGGGCTATAGATCGGGCATCGAAGCGCCTCGAACATCGGAAGGAGCCCAACTTGGCTACGCGCGTGATGATGAAGAACCCCACCAATGGTCTCGTGAAGAAGGGCTATGTCGGCTTTTCCTGGACCTATCTCTTCTTCGGCGGACTGGTGCCGCTGTTCCGCGGCGAGATCGGCATCGGGGCGCTGCACCTGATCCTGTCGGTCATCACCTGCGGCATTTCCAACATCATCTTCTGCTTTCTCTACAACAAGCAGTTCATGCAGCGCCTGATCGAGCAGGGTTACCGCTTCGCCGACCAGCCGATGACCAACCAGTATGCGGCATCGAAGATCGGCGCCGACCTGCGGGTCACCGGCGCAATCGCCTGACAAAATGGCCCGATCGGGGATTTCAATTCAATCGTAAATATCTAATATAAGCGCGTTCGGTTGCAGAAGCAGAACGCGCTCGCAGGACCACGAGCGCATCAGGGAAGACGGGCTCCCCTGACGTCGGCAAACGCCTTGCTCTCGAACGTGGAGGTTCTGCGATGTGGCAAAAGCCAATAAGCATGACGCTTACGCTTAGGAAAACCCGGACGGGATGGTCCATTACCGTCCGGATCGTTTTCAAGTCAGATAAGTAAAAAGGAAGGCGAGGCTGCAACCTCGCCTTCCACTCCACTAATATATGTCACTTCCATTCATGCCGCAAGCCGCGGCTTACTGGCTCGGGCCGTCGTTGTAGCCGACCTTGTCGACGAGTTCGGAGGCTTCCTTGCGGTGGCCGGAGATTTCCGAGAGCGGCAGCGGGTCCGGCTTGATCGGGCCGAAGCCCTTGACGATGTCGGAGGGTTCCTCGCCCGGCGCGACCGGGTACTCGAACACCTGCTCGGCATAGATCTTCTGGGCGGCGGGTGATGCGAGGAATTCCATCAGCTTAATGGCATTGTCCTTGTTGGGCGCGTTCTTCGCGAGCGCGACGCCCGAGATGTTCACATGCGTGCCGCGGTCCTTGGCGTTCGGGAAGAGGATCTTGATGGCATTCGCCCAGTCCTTCTGTTCCGGTTCCTTCTCGTCGGTCATCATCAGGCCGACGTAGTAGGTATTGCCGAGCGCGATGTCGCATTCGCCGGAGAAGATGGCCTTGGCCTGGCTGCGGTCGGAGCCGTCGGGCTTGCGGTTGAGGTTGTTCTTCAGGCCCGTCAGCCACTTCTCCGTATATTCGACACCGTGATGGGCGATCATCGAGGAGAAGAGGCCGATATTGTAGGAGTGCGGGGCGTCTCGCGTGCAGATCTTGCCCTTCCACTTGGGATCGGCGAGCTCCTCATAGGTGATCTCGTTCTGGGGCACGCGTTCCTTGGAAGCGTAGACCACGCGGCCGCGGGTGGTGAGGCCGAACCAGTTGCCTTCGGGGTCGCGGTATTGGGCAGGGATGTCCTTGTTGATCTCGGGATCGTCGACAGGCTGCGTCACGCCCGCTTCCTTAGCCTCCGTCAGCCGGCTGATGTCGACGGTCAGGATCACGTCCGCCGGCGAATTCACGCCCTCGGCCTGGATGCGTTCCACGAGGCCCTTGTCGAGGAAGAGCACGTTGGTCTCGATGCCGGTTTTTTCGGTGAAGGCGTCGAGCAGGGGCTGGATCAGTTCCGGCTGGCGGTAGGAGTAGATGTTCACCTCTCCATCGGCATGGGCCGTGCCGGCCAGTGCCGTGGCGAAGGTGAGGGCGGCGAGAGCCTTGGTGAGAACCCGCATGACGATCTCCTGCTTCTGCATAATCTTGAGCCGAACAATCATATTAAAGACGGCACTGTCAACCGCTGTCCGCGCTTGAGGAAAAAATATGAATGCGATATTCATCTATTTTGGAATTGTTCCAAACTTGCGGATTTCCTATATAGGGGTCATCCAGAAGCGAAGGAGTCGCCGATGCGGCTGACCAAACAGACCAACTATGCCATCCGCATGTTGATGTACTGCGCTGCCAATGACGGCCATCTGAGCCGCATTCCGGAAATCGCCAAGTCCTATGGTGTTTCGGAGCTGTTCCTGTTCAAGATCCTGCAGCCTCTCAACAAGGCTGGCCTCGTCGAAACCGTGCGCGGCCGCAATGGCGGGGTGCGCCTCGGCCGTTCCGCCGACAAGATCAACCTTCTTGAAGTCGTCAGGGTAACCGAAGACAGCTTCGCCATGGCGGAATGCTTCGAGAACGGCGTGCCGGACTGCCCGCTGGTCGACAGCTGCGGTCTGAATGCTGCGCTCAGCAAGGCGCTCAAGGCCTTTTTCGACGTGCTCGCGCAGTACACGATCGACGACCTCGTCAAGGCGCGCCCGCAGATCAACTTCCTGCTCGGTATTCCCGGCTTCGAGGTCGCGCAGCCGGCCGCGTGAGCCGGCTCCTCACCTGCAAAAAAGCAGTACAAAATTTCGCCTTGAAATTTAGAAGTCTCTGAAATATCGGACTTGTGCTTTCTGATGGTTTTCCCAGTCGGTGGTTTGCATCCGCCGGATGCATTCTTCTTGCGCCCTCGGTAAGCGATGTTCCAACTGCCCGGTATGCGCGTTCAGCCATACCGGGCTTTTTTGCGGATGCCTGCAGGGCTCAGGCGGATCGAGAAAAGTCGCTAATAAGCACGTTTCAAAATTGACGTGACCCCGGATTTTAGCGAAAGTTTCGCCAAATACTTATTTTGGACGCAAAAATTGCTAAGATATGCCGTAAACATAAATTTTTTGATAGGCGTGTTGCCTTTGCCAGACAAATGTCGTTCCATCGCCGCCTGATCGCTGGGGCGTCGCTCTGAGATCAACAAAGAACGCAAAAAGAAAAATCTGGGAAACGACACCATGAAGAAGATTTCCACTTTGCTCGCCGCAACCGCCCTGGTTTCGGTCATGTCCACTGCGGCCTTCGCCAAGACGCTCGTATACTGCTCCGAAGCGTCTCCGGCCAACTTCGACCCGGGCATCACCACCGGTGGTAACGATTTCGACGCGTCTTCCCGCACCGTTTACAGCCGCCTCGTCGAGTTCAAGCATGGTTCGACCGAACTCGAACCCGGTCTCGCCGAGAGCTGGACGATCTCCAAGGACGGCCTCGAATACACCTTCAAGCTTCGCAAGGGCGTGAAGTTCCACACCACGTCCTTCTTCACGCCGACGCGCGACCTGAACGCCGACGACGTCGTGTTCTCCTTCGAACGCCAGTTCAAGAAGGACAACAAGTGGAACTCCTACATGCCCAACATCACCTGGGATTATTACCAGGGCATGGACATGCCGAAATACGTGAAGTCGATCGAGAAGGTTGATGACCTCACCGTAAAGCTGACGCTTTCCGAGCCGAACGCGCCGATGCTCGCAAACCTCGGCATGGACTTCGCCTCGATCCTGTCGAAGGAATATGCCGACAAGCTGATGGCCGCCGGCACGCCGGAAAAGCTCGCTTCGGAGCCGGTCGGCACCGGTCCGTTCCAGTTCGTCGACTACCAGCTCGACAGCGTCATCCGCTATTCCGCAAACCCGGATTACTATGCCGGCAAGGAAAAGATCGACGACCTGATCTTCGCGATCACGCCTGACGCCTCTGCCCGCATGCAGAAGATCGTCGCCGGCGAATGCGACGTGATGCCCTATCCGAACCCGGCCGACATCCAGGCGCTGAAGGACAACAAGGACCTCGTCGTCCTCGAACAGCCGGGCCTCAACATCGGCTACATGTCCTACAACACCACGCAGCCGCCCTTCGACAAGGTGGAAGTGCGCAAGGCGCTGAACCAGGCCATCAACAAGGAAGCGCTGATCAAGGCTCTCTTCGTCGGCGCCGGTGCGACGCCCGCGACCAACCTGATCCCGCCGACCATGTGGTCCTACAACAAGGACGTGAAGGACGACGCCTACGATCCGGAAGGCGCGAAGAAGGTCCTCGAAGCCAATGGCGTCAAGGAAATCGACCTCTGGGCGTCCGACCGCTTCCGTCCGTACAATCCGAGCTTCCAGCGCGCGGCCGAGCTGATCCAGCAGGATTGGGCAGCCGCCGGCGTCAAGGCGACGATCAAGACGCTCGAATGGACCAAGTATCGTGAAGAGGGCAAGAAGAAGGACCGCCCGGGCGCGTTCCAGGTCGGCTGGACCGGCGACAATGGCGATCCGGACAACTTCTTCGCAACGCTCTTCTCCTGCTCGGCCATCGGCGTGTCGAACTATTCGAGCTGGTGCAACAAGGACTTCGAAGACCTGATCCAGAAGGCGAAGGTCACCTCGGACCAGGCCGAACGCACCAAGCTCTACGAGCAGGCTCAGGTGATCTTCAAGCAGGAAGCCCCTGCCTTCACCATGGCCCACTCGACCGTCTATGCCGTCGCTCGCAAGAACGTCACCGGCTTCATGATGGACCCGCTCGGCATCCACCGCTTCAACGGCGTGGACAAGGCCGAGTAATCATCGGGCGAACCTCATCGGCGGGCGGTGGCATGTGGAATGCCGCCGCCCGTTGAGTTTCAACGAGAGCGCTTCCCTGCCGATCTTCTCGCGGAAGTCAGGACTTCGGGCCTTCGGGGTCCAGGTCCAATCCTCTCCAAGAGCCTTTTCGGCGCCTCCCTTCCGGCCCGCGGCATAGAGCGGCAGGCTTGGCCTTCCGCCAGGCGGTCCGGATCATCTGGAAAAGACAAGACCATGTTCCGGTTCATCTTCAACAGGTTCCTGCTGTTCATTCCGACGCTGATCGGCATCACGATCTGCGCCTTCTTCTTCGTGCGTCTCCTGCCCGGCGATCCCATCCTCGCCATGGCCGGCGAACATGGCGTGACGCCGGAACGCTATGCGGAGCTCCGGGAAAAGTTCGGCTACAACCTGCCGATCTGGCAGCAATACATCAATTACGTGGTGGACGTGCTGCATGGCCGGTTCGGCGTTTCGCTCGCCACCAAGCGGCCGGTGCTGGACGAGTTCTCGGTCCTGTTTCCGGCCACGATCGAGCTTTCGGTCGTTGCAATGATCTTCGCCGCGCTGATCGGCATCGCCGCCGGCGTGATCGCCGCGGTGCGCCGCGGCTCCTGGCCGGACCAGGCGATCA
>CAMFHT010000070.1 GCA_945952245.1 uncultured Rhizobium sp.
CGCGCAAGTTCGGCTGCGTGCCGCAGATGGCCGTCGACGTGCTCGTCTATGCCCACCAGCTGGGGCTCGAGTCCTACGGCGTGTCCTTCCATGTCGGCTCGCAGATGACGCAGGTCGACGCCTGGGATTGCGCACTCGCCGATGCCAAGCGGGTCTTCACCTCGCTCGGCAAGCAGGGCATCCACCTGCAGATGGTCAACATGGGTGGCGGTTTCCCGACCAAGTACCTGAAGGACATTCCGGCGGCGGAAGCCTATGGCAAGGCCATCTATGCGGCGCTGCGCAAGCACTTCGGCAATCATATCCCGAAGACGATCATCGAGCCGGGCCGCGGCATGGTGGGCAATGCTGGGGTCATCAAGGCGGAAGTCGTGCTGATCTCGCGCAAGTCGGACAATGACGCGAACCGCTGGGTCTTCCTCGACATCGGCAAGTTCGGCGGTCTCGCCGAAACCATGGACGAGGCGATCCGCTACCCCATCCGCACCGTCCATGACGGCGGCGAGATGGAAGATTGCGTGATTGCCGGCCCGACCTGCGACAGCGCCGATGTTCTCTACGAGAAGAACATGTACCCGCTGCCGCTTTCGCTGACGATCGGCGATGACGTGCTGATCGAAGGCACCGGTGCCTATACCACGACCTATTCGGCTGTGGCCTTCAACGGCTTCGAGCCGCTCAAGGCCTATGTGATCTGACGCAACGGCTTTCTGCCCGACCGTCCCGGTGCTCCGGTCCCTCAAGGGGCCGGAGGCCAAGCCTCACAATCATCGTCATCGCCGGTAACGGATCTAAGTACGGGAGGCCAAAATGGCCGCTGTTCTTCTGTCTGATCGCGTCCAGAACGACGCCCAAGTCATCACCATCTCCACCGAGAAGCGCGCGGACGTCTGCGAACGCGAGGCGCTGCTCGACCGCGCCATGGGTGCCGGCCGCAAGCGCAAGTCCTCGGAAAAGCTCCGCCGCAACCGCCTGCCGGCAGAGGGCCTGGCCCTGGTCGCAAAGGACGAGGCCGGCATCCTGCGCGGCACGGTGCGCCTCTGGCACGTGGATGCCGGTGTCGACGCCGACGGCCATCCGGTTTCCGCCCTGCTGCTCGGCCCGCTTGCCGTCGATCCGCGCGCCGAAGGCCGCGGTATCGGCTCGACCCTGATGCGCGAGGCCATCGCGCGTGCGGCCGATCTCGGCCATGGCGCCATCCTGCTCGTCGGCGACGCGCCGTATTACGCCCGATTCGGTTTCTCGTCCGAGAAGACCGGCCATCTCGTCATGCCCGGGCCGTTCGAGCGTGATCGGTTTCTTGCCCTGGAACTCAAGGCCGGCTGGCTGGACGGTGCAACGGGGATCTTGACGGCGACCGGGCGGAAGGCTGGGTAGGTTTCGGGGCGCTGCGGAGCTATCTCCAATGTTGCGGTTGGTACCCCCCTCTGTCCTGAGCCTGTCGAAGGGCCGGACATCTCCCCCTCAAGGGGGGAGATCGGTGGGTCGCTAGCCGCTCGTTCACTATCACTCGTTCTGCGGATGATGCGCTTGCGCGCTGGAGCGGAAGAAGCCCCGAGTCGATCTCCCCCCTTGAGGGGGAGATGCCTGGCAAGACAGAGGGGGGTACCCACCGCAGCATTGGCGTGGATACTGACCCGCCAAAAACCTGACACCCATCAAGCCATCCGTGGCATTCCCGCAACAGTTTTCTCCCGCACCGCAATATAACATTAGATAAGACATATATATTGATCTAGCTCAACTCTCCGCTCTCCCTGCGGGTGCACTTCGGGTCTCGGAAAGACCAAGAATACTGCTGAAGGAGAGAGACATGAACAAGATCAACAGGATTTGCGCGTTGGCCGCTACTGCCGCATTCGTCGCATTCGGTCATGCGGCGCTGGCTGCAGACCTGACCCAGGCGCCCGATCCGGCGTCGGAAGCGACGGCCGTGGCGCCGGGCCTCACCCCGTGGCAGATCCGCGTGCGTGGTCTGGGCGTGATCACCAATGACAGCGGCAAGGTGAACGGCGTCGCCGGCTCCGACCTGTCCTATAGCGACAGCGTGATCCCGGAACTGGATATCAGCTATTTCTTCACCGACAGCCTGTCCGCCGAACTCATCCTCGGTACGACGAAGGCGAAGATCTACGGCGAAGGCTCGCTTGCCGGCCTCAACGAGATCGGCAGCACCTGGGTCCTGCCGCCGACGCTGACGGTGCAGTATCATTTCAACGACATGGGTGCGTTCAAGCCCTATGTCGGCGCCGGCGTGAACTACACGTACTTCTACAGCCAGGATGCCAAGAGCGCGGATGCGCTGAACGTGCATGGTGCCTTCGGCGGCGCGTTGCAGATCGGTGCCGACTACATGCTCGACGATCACTGGGGCCTGAACTTCGACGTCAAGAAGATCTTCCTGAAGCCCGACTTCAACGTCACCGTCGGTGGCGCCAAGCTCAAGGGCACGGCGGATCTCGACCCCTGGCTGATCGGCGGCGGTGTGACCTATCGCTTCTGATTGAAACCCCTTCGCCTTCGGCCCCCACCGGCCGGGCGTGAAGACGCGGGCCTCCTTGGCAAGGGGGAGGCCCGCCACTCCTGGTGACTTGGCTGCCGGATCGACGGGTCACGGCAGCCATTTTTTTGTGCGCTGCTCATCAGCCTATGGTCGGCAATCCGGCCCTCTTTCCCAGAAGGCGGAGCAAGCGCTCGCCCCAGATGTTGAGCGCAAGACCGGTCAGGACCAGCCCCGAGGCGAGGAGCTCGAGGGGGCTCGGCATCTCCCCCAGCACCAGAGCCGCCGAGGCGAGGCCGAAGACCGGCACCAGCATGGCGAAAGGCGTGACCAGCGCGGTCGGGTATTTCTGCAGCATGTTGCCCCAGATCCCATAGGCGAGGATGGTGGAGAGCAGACCCGTATAGAGGACGGCACCGATGACGAGGAGGCTCGGCTGGCTGACCGCCGCCAGGATCCGCTCCGGTCCCTCGAAGACAAGGGATCCGGCAAGGAGCGGCAGCGGTGGCACGATGCTCATCCAGATCATCAGCGGCAGCATGCCGACCTTGGGCAGGCGCTTGAGGAGAATGTTTGCGACCCCCCAGGAGAGCGCCCCCGAAAGCACCAGGAGAAAGGCGTAGACATTTCCGGCGCCGCTGCGCTCGACGCTGATGATCAGAATGCCGGCTGCACCGATGGCGATGGCCACCCAGTTCACCGGCCTTGGCCGTTCCTTGAGCAGCACGACACCGAACAGGATGGTGAAGAAGATCTGCGACTGCATGATCAGCGAGGCAAGGCCTGCAGGCATGCCGGCTGCGATGCCGGCGAAGAGGAAGGCGAAGACGAGCGTCCCGAGCATTACGCCGACGGCGAGAAGCTCACGCCAGCGTATCGCCGGGCGCGGCACCACGAAGATGCCCGGCACCGCGCAGACGGAGAAGCGCAGGCCCGCCATCAGCAAGGGCGGCAGACCCTTAAGGCCCACTGCGATCACCACGAAGTTGAATCCCCATAGGAATGCAACCAAAAGGAGCAGCAATGCGTCGACGGCGCTCAGGCGCCGGGCTGTAAGATCGGTCATGACCCAACCATCCGCAAGAGGAGTAAATGGCGGCCGGGCGTCAAAGGAGAAGTCACCCGGCCGCCTCGTCAGCTCACTCGGCAGCGATGCGGGTGTGCTGGCGCGGTGATCCGCCGATCACGACGGTCTGCTCCGGTATGGCCTTGAACACGGCTTCATCCACGCCGAACATGTTGGAAAGCGTCGGGTTCGGTACGCCCGCGATCATTTCGGAGAGCTCGATCGTCTGCGGCTCCTCGTGGGAAAGGACGACGAGGAAGGACAGGTGCTCCGTGCCCGTGTTTTCGATCCAGTGCAGGAAACCCTGTGGAACGAAGGAGATGTCACCCGGCTTGAGGTCGAGGTAGTGGCGCTCGCCATCCGGTCCGACGATACCGACGCGGCCCGTGCCGCTGATGCAGTAGTCGAGCTGGTTGGCATTCGGATGCGTATGCGGTTCGCGCACCGCCCCCGGCTCCAGCTCCAGGCCCTGTACGGCCAGCCCCTTCAGGACGGGGAAATTGCGCACATTGGCCCGGAAGAAGTCTCCCATCGGGAATGTCCGGAAAACCTGGTCCTTGAATTGATGCATGTTGCTCATGTCAGTACCTCCCTTTGTGCTTTGACTGCGCACTTATAGGTAGATGCCTTTTTTGGGCCACACTAGTGAATTTTATTGAATACTAACTTAATGAGTGCTTAAGTAATTTCATGAGCGCCAATCTGTCGATGATCGATCCCCATGTCCTGCAGACCTTCCTGGCCATCGCCGATGCCGGGTCCTTCGCCGCTGCCGCCCGGCAGATCGGGCGGACGGAGCCAGCCGTCAGCATGCAGATGAAGCGCCTGGAGGAGCTGGTCGGAGACCCTCCGCTTTTCGCGCGTGTCGGGCGCAAGACCCAGCTCACCGAACGGGCGGAAGGGCTGATACCCCATGTACGCCGCGTGCTCGAGGCGCATGCGGATCTCTCCAATGCGGTTCTGGGGCAAAAGCCGGCCACCGCCCTGCGTCTTGGCGTGCCGGACGATTACCTCGAATCGCTGATGTCAGGGGCGCTGCAGCGGTTCGCCCGCCGTTGTCCGCACATACGGGTTGAGCTTGCCTGCCATTGCAGTGAAACGCTTGCCAACCTCGTCAGCGAGCGGCGGCTGGATCTTGCCGTCATCACCAAGGGCGACATGCCGAGCGAGGTGGAGGTGGTGCGGCACGAACCCATGGTCTGGGCTGCAGCGCCGGACTACCGGCTGGAGCCGGAGGCAGGCGTGCCGATTGCCACCTTCCAGAGCGGTTGCTGGGGACGGGAGATGGCTCTGCGGGCGTGCGGCGAGTCCGGCATCCGGCACCACGTGGCCTATTCGAGCCCCAGCCTTGCCGGAATTCTCTGGGCGGTGCGGAAGGGACTGGCGGTTGCGCCGCTTGCCCATTGCTCCGTGCCGGATGATCTCAACGTGCTGGAGGAGGATGGTCTCGAGCCCGTCCTCCCGCCGCTTCCCTCGCTCTCCATCGCGCTCCTGCGAAGCACCGCACCCTTGGCAGACAAGAAGGCCCGGATCGTTCTCGAAGAGGAGATCCGCATGGCCATGCGGAGCTCCGCCTACAGGCGTGAGGCGCCCGATATCCGGAGCCTCATCTGAAGACGCTTCGGCTCAGGCGGTGATGTCGATGACGCCGCAATCGCCGGCTTCTGACGCGAAGGCCACCAGCTTGCCGTTCAGGCTCCAGCTCATGGCAGTGATCGCACCCTTGCCAGGCCGGCGCAGCAGCGCTTCCTTCTGGTCGGAAAGTCGCACGCCGAGGATCATGCCGTCGATGAAGCCGATCGCCAGCACCTCTTCCGCAGGATGAAAAGCGACGGAGGTGACGAGAATGTTGGCACGGGTTCCGAGCTCCAGCGGCGCCTTGCCCATGGGGCCGTCTTTGCTGCTGAAGGGCCAGACGATGGCGGCCGGCGCGCCGGAGGTGGCGAGCCACTTGCCTTTGACCGACCAGGAGGTGGATTTCACCTTGGCCGGATAGCCGGTCATGCGCATGTGGCGGGTATCGGAACCCGGTTTTGTGTCGAGCTTCCAGCCGTGCAGCGCATTTTCCTGCATGGTGGTGACGACGAATCGGCCGTCGGGAGAGAAGGTGACGCCCGTATGCGCGCCCTTCCATTCGAGATCGACCGGCTGGCCGGGTGTCGCCACCCAGTGGAGAGAGACGCCGTTGTAGCGCGCCGCCGCAAGCCGCAGGCCCTTGGGCGCAAAGGCCAGCGCCTCGACGGTGCGCTCCTCGGTGAATTCCGTGCGCTTGCCATCCGCTGTAATCGCGGTCGCCACCTTGCCATGGGCAAAGGCGACGGCGCCGGACGGGCCGGGAGCGACGACGCTGATCCACTTGCGCGCTACGTGGGCGAGCTCGGTCACGCCGCCGTCGGGGCGGATGCGGCAAACCCGTCCATCCTCGCCGCCGGTAATCAGGCTGTTCGTCGCCGCATCATGGGCGGCCGAAAGCAGGCCTTCATGCACTTTCTCGGTTTTCAGCCCCTGGTCCAGCCGGTGGACATGGCCATCGGCTGCGGCGAAGAAGGGAACGGAACCGATGAACTGGGCGGTCACGACATGGCTGTCGAGATCGAGCGGCGCAATCGTCGGCATCAGGCGGCTGCCTCGCAGGCCTTGAAGCTCTTCTCCAGTTTCTCGCGATCGAGATTGCGGCCGATGAAGACGAGGCGGCTTTCACGCTTTTCGCCATCCTTCCACGGACGCTGGTGATCGCCCTCGACGATCATGTGCACGCCCTGAACCACATAGCGCTCGTCGTCCCCCTTGAAGGAGATGATGCCCTTGAGGCGCAGGATGTTCGGACCGTCCGTCTGCGTCACCTTCTGGATCCAGGGGAAGAAGCGGTCCGGATTCATCTCGCCGCCGCGCAGCGAGATCGAGGTGACCGTCACGTCATGGATCGGCGAGACCTCGCCCTTGTGACCGTGATCGTGGTGATCATGATGGTGGTGGTCATGCGTGCAGTCCGGGCCGCAGGCGTGATCATGGTTGTGATGGTGATGATCGTGATCGTGCCCATGGGCGTGGTGATCGTGATCGTGGTGATGGTGATCGTGGTCGCAATCCGGGCCGCAGACATGGTCCGGATGGTCATGATCGAGGAAATGCGGATCGTTTTCGAGCGCCCGTTCCAGGTTGAAGGCGCCCTGGTTCAGCACCTTGGAGAGTTCGACCTTCGAGCGTTCCGCGCGGTGGATGCGGGCCGAAGGGTTGATGGCGCGCACGGTCGCCTCGATGCGGGCGAGTTCTTCCGGCGTCACGAGGTCGGTCTTGTTGACGATCACCACATCGGCAAAGGCGATCTGGTCCTCGGCCTCGCGGCTGTCCTTCAGGCGCAGCGGCAGATGGCGCGCATCGACGAGCGCCACGACGGCGTCGAGTTCGGTCTTCGCGCGCACGTCATCGTCCATGAAGAAGGTCTGGGCGACCGGGACCGGATCGGCAAGGCCGGTTGTTTCGACGATGATGCCGTCGAAGCGGCCCGGCCGGCGCATCAGTCCCTCGACCACGCGGATCAGGTCGCCGCGGACCGTGCAGCAGACGCAGCCATTGTTCATCTCGTAGATTTCCTCGTCGGATTCCACGATCAGGTCGTTGTCGATGCCGATCTCGCCGAATTCGTTGACGATGACGGCATATTTCTTGCCGTGGCTCTCGGTGAGGATGCGGTTCAAAAGCGTGGTCTTGCCCGCGCCGAGATAGCCTGTGAGAACGGTAACGGGAGTGGGCTTGGAGGGAGCTGCTTCGGACATCGGAACCTCTGGGATTGATTGGGCCGGAAAGGCGCTCTGGATTGGTCGGCCTTCATATAAGATGTGGCGGGATGGGATTCAAAGGCTTTTCCGGGAGGGGAGGGGGAGTTTCTTGGGGCTCCAAGTGCGCGATGGGAAATTGTAATGCCTGAGTTCGGAGCCCCCTCATCCGGCTGCCGCCACCTTCTCCCCGCTGGGGAGAAGGGTCGTGTGGCAAGCCGGCGCGGCATGTCTCCTCTCCCCGGCGGGGAGAGGATGCCGGCAGGCAGGTGAGGGGGCCGCTTGTTCTGCAAGATGAACCCCAGCAATCGCAAAATCTGAGGCTTAACGGCTTTGCCCTCAAGATTCGGATTTTTGCTTTCCCACCCGCGAGGGGCGGGAATAGGAACACATCGTCAATCCACCAGCTTCGCGCGGTTATCAGTGGCATAGGTCTTCACGCTGCGCGGAGCCTTGCCCGTCAGCTTTTCCACGTCGCCGGTGATGCCGGCGGCCCAGCCCTGGCGGACGGGGTAGAATATGCCGGCGAGGAACTTGGCATAGTCTTCGGGAACGCCGGCGCCGGTGAGCATGGCGACGAAGGCCTCGTCTGTCTGCGCCTGGTAGCTGATCGTCTTGCCGGTGACGTCGGAAAGGATTGCGGCAGCTTCCGCATAGGAGAGCGCTTCCGGACCCGTGAGGTTATAGGCCTGGTTGTCGTGGGCGGAGCTCGTCAGCAGGGCGACCGCGCTGTCGGCGATGTCGCGCGTGTCGATGAAGCTCGTCTTCGCGTCGCCGGCCGGCACGCCGATCACGCCATGGCGCACGCCTTCGCGCCAGTAGGTGTGGAAGTTGTCGGAGAACCAGTTCGGGCGGATGATGCCGTAGGGCACGCCGGCGGCGATGAGCTTCAGCTCCAGCTGGCGGTAGGGAATGTTGTCGTCGGCATCGACGCCGAGCGCGGTCATCAGCACGACCTTGAGCTTGCGGGCGGCAGCCGCGTCGATGACTGGCGAAAGAAGGCCGACTGGATCCATATGGCCGGCGGGGACGATCGCGAAGATGCGGTCGACGCCGTCGAGTGCCTTGTCCAGCGCACCCTTGTCCGCGAGGTCGAGCGCGACCGCCTCGGTGCCGGCGACCGGGGTCGCGTTGCGGCTGGCGGACTTCACCTGCTCGCCCTTGGCGACAAGGCCTGCCGCGATCTTGCTGCCGATCGTGCCGGTCGAGCCGAGCACCAGTACTTTTCCTGCCATGATCCTATCCTTTCCTGGTTGGTATCTTTGGGAAACCATGTTAATGATGGAAACCAGATAGAAAATTCGTTGAAGGGTGTAAAGAAGGCACTTTTCAGTCACATGGTCACCGCGAGGAAACTACCCCGATGAACGACATGCGTTTCGACGTCTACAGCGCCAATTGCCCGACCCGGCTCGTGCTCGACCGGCTGGCCGACAAGTGGGCCATGCTCGTGCTGCGCCTGCTCGCAGATGGCACCATGCGCTTCAACCAGCTGCGCCGCGAGATCGACGGCATCAGCCAGAAGGTGCTCTCGCAAGTGCTGAAGAAGCTGGAGCGGGACGGCCTGGTGACCCGCGAGGTCTTTCCGACCGTGCCGGTGACGGTGGAATATTCGATCACGCCGCTCGGGCAGACGCTGACCGCAACCGTCGCCGCCGTCAGCCGCTGGGCGGAAGACAACATGCCGGAGATCCTCGCCGCCCAGGCCCGCTATGACGGTGCCTCCGCCGCCTGATCAGGCCTGCCGGTCGAATTGCCCGAGATCGAAGGCCTTCACGTCGCGCAGCAGGGCGATCAGCCCCTGAACGGCGTGTTCGATCAGTCGCTCGCCCTTGGCGGCGGTCGCGGCCTCCGCATTGCCGGCAGCACCCTCGGCATTCAGGTCCGACATCTTCCACCCGAAGGCATGCGGGCCATAGGCGCGCAGATGCGTGAACCGTTTTTCGAACTCCCTCTGCCGGGAGGGGAAATTCCTGGCCTTCTCCATGTTCACCTTGCCGGGATGCAGCGCCAGCATCACCGACGTTTCGATGTCGCCGGCATGGATGTCGATTGCCTTCTCCTCCGGCGGGATCAGCCCCTCCGGCACGCCGAAGCGGGTCCAGCTCGTGGCGACCACGAGCATGCCAAATCGCACCCGCGCCTCGGTCGCCACGATGGTCAGCAGCGGGGAATTGCCGCCATGGGCATTGAGCAGCACCAGCTTGCGCATGCCCTTGCCGGCACATTCTTCCGCAATGCCGAGCCAGCGCTGCACGGCCTCGTCGAAACGGAGCGTGCGTGTGCCGGCCACATCCATGTGCTCGATCGAATAACCCACCGGTTCCACGGGCAGCATGTGGACGGCGAGATCCCTGGGCAGCGACACCATCAGCCGGTCGGCAATGCCCCGGGCGATCAGGCTGTCCGTTTCGAAAGGCAGGTGCGGCCCGTGCTGTTCGTGCGCGCCGAGCGGGAGGACGGCAATTGGCGCTTCAACGGGTGGTCGGTCTCTGCGGTCTTCGGACATCTGGCGTACCAAGCTCTTGTTGTCTATGGTCCGCCTATCTGAGCGCCTGGGCACAGGATCTCAAGAGGCATTTCGACTGGGAGCGGCGACGTGGGCAAGAAAAAGGACGAGAAGAAGAAAAAGGATCTCAAGGACAAAGCACCGATCGAGGTGGTGATGGCCGAGATCCCGCAGGCGATCACGCAGGCCGCCCGCTCCATGCGCACGTCTCTTTCTCGCGATCTTCTGGAGGCCGGGCTCTATGCCGGGCAGGATGGCGTGATGCGGGCTCTGGCTGAGGAGGATGGCCTTACCCCCGGCGCGCTCGCCCAGCGCCTCGGCGTCAAGGCACCCACGATGACCCGCACGGTCGGCCGCATGGAGGCGCAGGGCTTCGTCACCCGCCGGGCGGATGGTGCAGACCAGCGCCTCACCAAGGTCTACCTCACCGATGCCGGCCGCAACAGCCTGGAGCGCATTGCCCGCTCGGTGGAAGCCTGCACGGACCAGGCGCTTGCCGGTTTCAGCGGCAAGCAGATGCGGCAGCTTTTAAAACTGTTGAAAGCCGTGGACGACAACCTGAAGGGCAGCGCCGGAGCCGATGTGCTGGAAGCACTTTCGGAAGACGAATGACGGTCGTTGTTTAAAACTAGCCCAAAAAGAGTAATTGCGTTTTAAAATTCATCGTCATATTTAAATTTTTTAGACAGACTGTTTGCCTCCGAGTCCGGGTGAGGGAGCACATGGCTCAAAAAGTTAAATTGTCCACCATCGCCGAATCGCTCGGCATCTCCACCGCCACTGTATCGCTCGCCCTTCGCGACAGCCCGCTCGTCGCGGGCGCGACGCGGGAGCGGATCAAGGACCAGGCGCGGGCGCTCGGCTATATCTACAACAGGCGCGCGGCGAGCCTGCGCACCTCCCGCTCCGGCATCATCGGCGTTGTCGTGCACGACATCATGAACCCGTTCTACGGGGAAATCCTGAAGGCGATCGAGAGCGAGCTCGACCGCAGCCGTCATACCTTCATTCTCTCCAACCACTATGATTCCGTCGACAAGCAGCGCACCTTCATCGAGACGCTGCTGCAGCTCGGCGGCGACGGGCTGATCGTCTCGCCCGCCATCGGCACGCCGCCGGAGGATCTCCGCATCTGCGAAGACAACGGCATGCCGGCCATCCTCGTCGCCCGTTCCATGGAGGGCGTCGACATGCCCACCTATCGCGGCGACGACAGTTACGGCATATCGCTCGCGACCAACCATCTGATCGGGCTCGGCCACCGCTGCATCGCCATGATCGGTGGCACGGACCAGACGTCCACGGGCCGCGACCGCTACCAGGGCTATGTCAACGCGCTCCGAAAGGCCGGAATCGAGGTCGATCCGGACTTGCGCATCCCCGGCCCCCGCACCAAGCAGGGCGGCTTCGAGGCGGCGGTGCACTTTCTCTCTTTGCCGCAGAAGCCCACCGCCGCCGTCTGCTGGAACGACCTCGTCGCGATCGGTCTCATGAACGGCATTGCCCGCGCCGGCCTCGTTCCCGGCAGGGACATCTCCGTCACCGGTTATGACGATCTCGAGGAAGCCTCGATCGCGACGCCGGCGCTGACGACGGTCTGGAACGGCCAGGCCGAAGTCGGCCGCCTCGCCGCCCGCGCGCTCCTCGACCGCCTCGACGGCAGCCATGAGCCGGACGGCATCCACCTGATCAAGCCGGAAATGCGGATTAGGCAGTCGACGGGGCCGATCAAGCGGTAGGGTAGAGATTTTCACAAGGTTATTTGAGCTGATACGATCAACTGTCAGCCTTCTGCTTGGAGCCCCCTCATCCGCCTGCCGGCACCTTCTCCCCGCTGGGGAGAAGAGAGATGCCGCACCGGCGCCACGAGTCTCCTCTCCCCAGCGGGGAGAGGGTGGCGGCAGCCGGGTGAGGGGGCCGCAAGCACTACGTCAGATGCAGATAATCAAATCCCATCATGCCTTTGCGCGCTTCCCCGCAAACGCCCGAACGGCCCGCCCGAAATCCTCGAACAGCCGGCGCGAGGGAGTGTCCGTCTCGGCCCAGTATTCCGGGTGCCACTGCACGCCGACGGCATAGCCGGGAGCGTCGATGACGGAGACGGCTTCGATGGTGCCATCCTCGGCGGTCGCCTCCACCTGCAGGCGGGGCGCGATCTCGGAAATGGCCTGGCGGTGGAGCGAGTTAACCTGAATCTCGCCGGTGCCGAGCGCCCTGGCGATGCAGCTGCCTTCCTTGATGAAGACCGGCTGGCGGATCGAGTACATGACGTCGCGGTCGGGGGTCACCGGCTTGCGGTGATCCCAGATGCCCGGCTGTTCCTGGATCTCGGAAGCCAGCGTGCCGCCGAGCGCGACGTTCAGTTCCTGGATGCCGCGGCAGATGCAGAGGATCGGGATCGCCCGCTCGATGGCGCGGCGGATGAGCGGCAGCGTGGTGGCGTCCCGCGCCGGGTCGAAGGGGCCGTCTTCCACCCGGGCTTCCTTCCCGTAGATGGAAGGATGCACGTTTGTCGCCGAGCCCGTGACGAGCACGCCGTCCACCCGGTCGAGAAGCGCATCCGTATCGTTGCCCTCTTCCAGTGCCGGCACGATGAAGGCCATGCAATCGGCAACCTTCGTCACGGCGCGGATATACTGCGTCTGTACGGAGTGCCAGTCCGTCCCGTCGAAAGCGCGAATATCCGCGGGGACGGCAACGATGGGTTTGGACATGACATGCTCCGGAAAATGCTCTTGGACGGTTCGCTGAACCTGTTTCGGGCCGAAGGAAGCCGTCCTTTCAGGCTTTGTCAAGGCGAAACGCGCCTTTTTTACTTCGGCAATAGGTGAAATGCGGGAGGCCGGCATCAGCCTTTTCTGCCCTCCAAGCCTTGAAACAAAATGGTTGTTAAGGGTAGCTTTTCAGAACCGGTTCGCGGCACGGAGTTCGCCTGGAGCCGGACCTTTCGCCAGCACTCAAAGATAACAGATAAAGGGGAGGTACCATGGACCGTCGATCATTCATCCGCAAGGCAGGCGCTGCAGGCGCGGGCGCCGTTGCGGCATCCGCACTCGCCGCACCGGCGATCGCCCAGGAAAATCCGAAGATTTCCTGGCGCCTCACCTCGTCCTTCCCGAAGAGCCTGGACACCATCTACGGTGCAGCCGACGACATTGCCAAACACCTGGCCGAAGCGACGGACGGCAACTTCACCATCCAGCCCTTTGCTGCCGGCGAGATCGTGCCCGGCCTGCAGGCCGTGGATGCCGTGACGGCCAACACCGTCGAAATGGCGCATACCTGCTCCTATTACTTCTGGGGCAAGGATCCGACCTATGCGATCGGCACCGCCATTCCCTTCGGCCTCAATGCCCGCCTCACCAATTCCTGGCTCTACAATGGCAACGGCATCGCGCTCCTCAACGAGTTCTACGCGACCCAGGGCATTTATGGCCTGCCTGCCGGCAATACGGGCGCGCAGATGGGCGGCTGGTTCCGCAAGGAGATCAACACGGTCGACGACCTCAAGGGCCTGAAGATGCGCATTGCCGGCATGGCCGGTCAGATCATCGGCAAGCTCGGCGTCATCCCGCAGCAGATCGCCGGCGGCGACATCTATCCGGCGCTGGAAAAGGGCGCGATCGATGCGGCCGAGTTCGTCGGTCCCTATGACGACCAGAAGCTCGGCTTCGAGAAGGTCGCCAAGTACTACTACTATCCCGGCTGGTGGGAGGGCGGTCCGGTCGTCCACGCCTTCATCAACCTCGAAAAGTGGAACAGCCTGCCGAAGCACTACCAGGCGGCGCTTACCGATGCCTGCGCCTATGCCAACACCAACATGACGGCGCGCTACGACCAGAAGAATCCGCAAGCGCTGAAGCAGCTCGTTGCCAATGGCGCGCAGCTTCGACCCTTCAGCCAGGAGATCCTCGAAGCCTGCTACCAGGCGGCGCTCGACACCTATGCCGAGATCTCAGCCTCCAACGCGTCCTTCAAGAAGATCTACGACGACCAGCTCGCCTTCAAGAAGGACGCCTATCTTTGGATGCAGCTGTCCGAATATACCTTCGATACCTTCATGATGATCCAGCAGCGGGCAGGCAAGCTGTAACGGGTAAGGTGTGTTGCAAGATGAGAGCCCCGGTCGTTTGGCCGGGGTTTTTTGTTTGAAGGAACAATCAGCTTTGCGGTTGATGCTGCGGAGGGTACCCCCCTCTGTCCTGAGCCTGTCGAAGGGCCGGACATCTCCCCCTCAAGGG
>CAMFHT010000071.1 GCA_945952245.1 uncultured Rhizobium sp.
TTTGGGCAAGGCGGGAGATAAGAATTTTCCCCGTCATAATCAAGCGGAATTTTTCCTGTCATCCGAAAAAATTCGACGTTGAACAATCGCGCGGGATTGTTCACTCTTGCGGAAAGACAGGAGACGCGCATGGACACTCTCACCCGCATCCGGGCCTTCATCGACGTGGTGGAAGCGGAAGGCTTTTCTGCGGCGTCCCGCAAGGTCGGGCGATCGAAAGCCCTGCTTTCCAAGTATGTTCGTGAGTTGGAAGACGAAATCGGCGCGCTGCTCCTCAACCGCACGACGCGGCAGTTTTCGCTGACGGAGGCGGGCCATACCTATTACCGCACCGCCGCCGACATCCTGAAGGAGATCGACAACCTCGCCGATCTGGTGCGCGAGAACAATGCGGACCTCAAGGGAAGGCTGCGCGTTTCGGCGCCGCGCACCTTCATCGATGCCGAGATTGGCCAGTCGCTCATCGATTTTGCCGCCACCTATCCGGACTTGAGCCTCGAAATCGTCGGCGAGGACCGATTCGTCGATCTGATCGAGGAAGGTTTCGACGTCGCGATCCGAATCACCAAGCTCGAGGATTCCGGGCTGATCGCCCGCAAGCTGACGGACTTCCACATCATCCTGGGCGCAACCGCCGATTTTCTGCACCGGCACGGACCGATCACGGAGCCTGCGACGCTTGCCAATGTGCCCTTCATCATCGACACGAATTCGCGCTCGCACAACACGATCAAGCTGATGAACACCGATGGCAATCCAATCTCGATCTCGCTTGCCGGGCGCATCGAGGTGAACAGCCCGATGGCGAGCCTGCGTGCAGCGCTGGCCGGCATGGGTGTTGCGGCCGTGCCGGATTTCGTGGCGCTGCCGCATGTGGAATCGGGGGAGCTGAAGGTGATCCTCGACCAGTACACGCCGAAGGACCGGGGCATTTATGCCATCTATCCGCACCGCCGCTACCTGCCGGCCAAGGTACGCATCTTCGTGGACTACCTTTCCAACTGGTTCAAGACCAGCGAACAATGCCGCACCTACCGCTCGCAGTCGGGCGCAAAATTGCCCTGATCAGGTGGCAGGACGAAGCGAACGATTCCCCGGGGACCTCTCGCCGATGATCAAGCCGTTCCTGCTTGCCGCCGCCGCTCTCGCCGCCATGCCGGCCGTGGCCTTCGCCCACCCGCACATCTTCGCGGATGCGCGCGTCGAGGTCGTGGCCGAGGCGGGCCAGATCAAGGAACTGCGCAATGTATGGCGCTTCGACGAGGTCTTCTCATCGAGCGTCGTGATGGATTTCGACAAGAACGGCAATTCGACGCTCGATCCGGACGAACTGGACGAGGTCGGCAAGACGGTGAAGAAATCGCTCGGCGATTACAATTACTACGCCAACCTCTTCGACAACAACCGCCCCGTGAAGGTCAATCCGCCAGATGCGATCCGCGTCGCCTATCAGGACGGACAGCTCCTGATGTTCTTCGCGGTGACGCCCAAGGAGGCAATGCCCCTCAAGGGCAATCTGTCGATCGGCATCTACGACCCGACGCTCTATACCGCGATCGATTTTGCAACAGACGACGCCATGGTCACGGAGGGTGACGACTTCAAGGCCTGCAAGCGTGCCGTGGTGCGGCCCGACCCGGACGAGGTGATCAAGCAGAACCAGGCCAACCTCACGCAGGCCTTCTTCAACGATCCCACCGGCACCAACATGTCGAAGCTTTTCGCGACCCGTCTCGAGGTCACCTGCTGATGCGGCGCGCGGGCCTGCTCCTCGCCGCCACCCTGACCGCCCTCGCGGTCGCGGGCGCAGCGTATGCGCAATCCCCGCTCGGCATCGGCACGGCAGAGCCCACGCTGCCCTCCGGTGGCATGCTTGCGCCGCTGCTCGTGCACATCAACCAGTACCAGCAGGAATTCTACCGGGCGCTGACGGGTGCGCTGAAGGCCATGCGGCAGAATCCGGCCGAGCTCTGGAAGCTCATCGGTCTCTCCTTCGCTTATGGCGTCTTCCATGCCGCCGGCCCCGGCCATGGCAAGGCGGTCATTTCTTCCTACATGGTCGCGAACGAGGTCGAGCTTCGCCGCGGCATCTTCATCTCGTTTGCCTCGGCAGCCCTGCAGGGCCTGACGGCGATTGCGGTTGCAGGCGCAGCCTTCCTGATCCTCCGCGGCACGTCGATCTCGATGACGGACGCGACGACTGCGCTGGAGCGGGCAAGCTTTGCGATGATCGTGCTCTTCGGGGGCTGGCTGCTGGTGCGAAAGCTCAAGGCGCTGGTGCCGGTTCGCCGCTCGGATACCGCCCTGCTTTTCGCCGGCGCAGGGACAGAACCGCACGTGCACGGGCCGGACTGCCGCCACGGCTTCGGCGACTTTGCCGCCTCGGACGCTGCGACAAGCCAGGGCTTTGTTTGCGAGAGCTGTGGCCATGCCCACCTTCCGTCTCCGCAGAGCCTCGGCAGCAGCCGGTTCGGGCTCGGCGAAGCCTGGTCGGCGATCATTGCCGTGGGTTTACGGCCCTGCTCCGGCGCGCTGCTCGTCCTCACCTTCTCGCTTCTGAACGGGCTCTACCTCGGCGGCGTACTCTCGGTCTTCGCCATGGCCTTCGGTACGGCGATCACCGTCTCGATCCTCGCCTCACTCGCGGTCGGCGCAAAGGATCTCGCCCTGATGTTCGCAGGCCGCACCAGCCGCGCCGGCGCCTTCATCGGCCATGCGGCGGAAATCGGTGGCGCGGTGGTCATCGTGCTGATGGGGCTCGCCCTGCTTGCCGCCTCCTTCGAGGGCGGCAGCGGGCTTGGCTATTGACGTCAGCGCTTCTGATAGCGCGAGCGGATCCAGAAGATCGCGAAGAAGGCGACCACGACCAGCGAACCGACGAAGACGGCCAGCCCCGGCGAGAACTGGCCGATCGAGAGCACGATCGTCGGCAGGAAATAGAAGGCAGCACCCACGCAGACCAGAATGATCAAGGCGGCCAGTGCATTGGCGCGGTTGCTGTCATTGCTCATGTCATGCGGCTCCATCAAGGCTCTCTCTGAAATCTTCGAGCCTTCGTTTCTGCTTGCCATCGGCATCGAAATTGTCGGGCGAGAGCCAGGCTTCGAAAGCCCTTGCCAGCGCCGGCCATTCCTTGTCGATCATCGAATACCACGCGGTATCGCGGTTTGCGCCGCGGGACAATATGTGCTGGCGGAAAACACCCTCGAAGGTGAAGCCGTAGCGCAGCGCCGCCGCATGGCTGGGCTTGTTTTCGTTGTGGCATTTCCATTCGTAGCGGCGGTATTCGAGATCCTCGAACACGTGCTTCGCCATGAGGTAATGTGCTTCGGTGGACATCGAACTGCGGGCCATGGCCGGGCCGTGGGCGACGCCGCCCACTTCCACGACGCCATTGGCGGGATCGGCCCGCATGTAGTTGGCCATGCCCACGACCTTGCCGGTGGCGTTTTCGACGAAGACCTCGGTGATCCAGCCGCCCTTCTTGACGCTCTCGAGCCAGGCGCCGAATTCTTCCGCATTGGCAAAATCGGGTGCCGCAAAATATTTCAGCAGTTGATTGGTCTCCGGCCCGCCCAAGGCTTCCCAGAGCGCGTCACGGTCCTTTTCCGGCTCGTAGCCGCGTACGGTGACCGTGCGGCCCTTGAGCGTTACGGGCTGCGGTGCGGGACGTGGCGTCCAGTCCTTCAGGTCGATCATGTCATTCCCCCGTCTCATCGATCAGCCGACTGAAGCCAAAGCCCCGCTGATAGGCAAGTGAAATAAAATGATCGGCCATATCACCCGTCAGGCATTGGCCGTGGCGACGGTCGCCTCGATATGGGCAACGAGGGGATCCGGCAGGCCGAGCCGGCCAGCGAGCAGGTCGAGATAGCCCTTCTCCGCCCGCGTATCCGGATGGATGGCGAGGCGGGAGGCGGTGTAGAGCTCCACCTTCTGCTGCTCGGTCGTCGCGGCCGAAATCAGTTCCTCCAGATCGAGCGGCCGGGAAAGCTCGCTGGCGAGGAAGGTCTCCGCCTCGACGCCGAGGCCCGAAAGCTTGACCTTGTCGAGGATCACGGCGCGTTCGGTGGCGTCGATCTGCCCGTCCGCGCGCGCGGCGGCAATCATCGCCTTGATCAGCACCAGCGCATAGTCCGGCGCCTGCGCCGGCGACTGGCTGTCGAAGCCGGAACCGGCAGGCGCCGGCCTGATCGTACCATCGGAGGGCGCATCGGCAGCGCCACCGTTCTGATAGTTCTGCCAGGCCTTGTAGCCAATGCCGGCGATTGCAGCCAAGCCGCCCATCTTCAGGACTTCGCCCGTCAGTTGCCGGCCAAAGCCGGTTCCGAGCAGGACGGCGGCGATGGCGCCGGTCGCGAGCGGATTGCGCTCCGCCATGCCGGCGAGTTCACCGGCCTTTTCCCTGACCGTGCCCGTGGTGCCCGGCACGGGCGCGCCGAGGAGCTGGTCCAGCAATTGCTTGGCATCGAACATGACGCGTCCTTCCCTGACAATGAAAAGTGCCCGCCAGAACATAGGTCAGGCGGGCACGGGATACAAAGGGCAAGGCCGATTTTCTTGGAGGACGGACGCTACCTGGCGAGCTCGAAGGCTTCGCGGGCGAGCCTGGTGATGCCTGCCCAGTCGCCTGCGGCCACGAGATCCTTCGGCGCGACCCAGGAACCGCCGACGCAGACGACGTTCGGCAGCTTCAGGTAATCGGGCGCGATCTTGAGCGTGATGCCACCGGTCGGGCAGAAGAGCGTGCCGGCAAGCGGCGAGGAGAGCGATTTGAGGTAATCCGCTCCGCCCGCCTGTTCGGCAGGGAAGAACTTCAGCACCTGATAGCCTTCCTCGCGCAGCGCCATGACTTCGCTCGCCGTCGCAGCACCCGGCAGAAGCGGCACGGCGCTGTCGCGGGCGGCATCGATGAGTTCCTGCGTCGTGCCCGGGCTGACGATGAAGGTCGAGCCTGCCTCTTCCGCCGCGCGGAAGTGCTCCGCATTCAGGATGGTCCCTGCCCCGACATGGGCGCCTTCCACCTCGTTCGCAACCGCGCGGATGGCATCGAGTGCGGCCGGCGTGCGCATGGTGATCTCGATGGCGCGGAGCCCTCCGGCCACCAGCGCCCGGGCGAGCGGAACGGCGGAGGCCGCATCCTCCACGATCAGCACCGGAACGACCGGCTGGAGCTTCAGGATCGACAGCAGCTTTGCAGTTTTCTCACCCATGGCGACACCTTTAAAACGATTGAATTCGGAAAACCGATAGACCTTCCGGATGGCCTTGTCGAGACCGGGATCAGGATACTCTTTTGATCCATCTCTGGGCAGATAGGCAAGCCTGACAATCTTTATGCTAGCCTTCTATCTTTGTTACTGCCAGATTATGGCAGGAGATTATCATGGCCCGCACCCAGAGACTGCTGGATCTCTTGCAACTGCTGCGCAGCCACCGTTATCCGGTGGCGGGCCAGGATCTTGCCCATACGCTCGGCATTTCGCTGAGGACCCTTTACCGCGACATCGCGACGCTGCAGGCGCAGGGCGCCGATATCGAGGGCGAACCCGGGCTCGGCTATGTGCTGCGTCCCGGCTTCATGCTGCCGCCGCTGATGTTTACGCGGGAGGAAATCGAGGCGCTGGTGCTCGGCTCCCGCTGGGTCGCGCGACGGACTGACGATCATCTGGCCTCGTCCGCCCGCAGCGCGCTTGCCAAGATCACACACGTGCTGCCGGACGACCTGAAGGATCATCTGGCGGCCACGCACCTGCTGATCGGCCCCGCTTCGGACCAGAAACCGGCGAAGATCGATCTCTCCCGCATCCGTGTCGCGATCCGTGACGAGGAGATCCTGCATCTCGTCTATGCAGACGAAAAGGGCAACGAGACGGAACGGGAGATCTGGCCCTTCGCGCTCGGCTTCTTCGAACAGGCGCGGATGATCGTCGCCTGGTGCACGCTGCGGCAGGGCTTCCGCCATTTCCGCATGGACCGGATCGAGCGCATGATGCCGACCGGCCAGCGCTATCCGCGCCGCCGGCAGGCGCTGATGAAGGAATGGAAGGCCGTCAAACGCATCCCCGACCAGCCGCTGTGAACCTCCTGATACGGTAAACAAGTCCGGAAAAATCCGGACCCGATTTCTGCTACTGACAAAAGCTGTCAGCAGGTCAGGTTATCTCTGATCCCGTCAACCACAGGAGATGAAGATGACGCCGGACATGACGATTTTCTACGTAAGCGATATTCCTGCGAGCGCACGCTACTATGTGGAAGTGTTCGCACAGGAGCCGCAGGAGCTTTCCCCCGGCTTCGGCCTGTTCATCCTTTCGAACGGCCTGAAGATCGGCCTCTGGAAGGCCGGCGCCGTGCAGCCTCCCTCTACCTTCACGGGTTGCGGCGCCGAACTCGTGCTGCATGCGGCAAGCGACGAGGACGTCGAAACCGCCCATAGGCGGTGGAGCGCCGCCGGCCTCGACATTCTCGACCCGCCCACCCGCCGCGAATTCGGCTACAGCTTCGTGTCCACCGATCCCGACGGCCACCGCGTGCGGGTGCTGAAGGCGGAGGGCTGATCCATGGACTGGCTCGCCGTTGCCTCGGCCAATCATGTCGAGCGCGGCCTTGCCGGCGGCTTCATGCAGGTCTGCCACGGCAAGGGCGGGCCGCTCCGCCGCGTCAAGCCGGGCGACCTGGTGATCTACTATTCGCCGAGCCGCGTGTTCGGCGAAAAGGACGGCTACATGCACTTCACCGCCTCGGGCCGCGTGTCGAGCGCCCTGCCCTACCAGGCGGACATGGGAGGCGGCTTCCACCCCTTCCGGCACGACGTCGTCTGGGACGAGGCGCAGGCCTTCCCGATCCGCCCGCTGCTGCAGGAACTTGACCTTACACGGGGCAAGAGCAACTGGGCCTATCCCTTCCGCTTCGGACTGCTTCAGATCACCGAGGCGGACGGCGACGTGATCCGCGGGGCGATGGGAGTGTCCCAGATATCGTCCATCCAGAAGGCCATTCCGGCAAAGGTGCCGGATCTCTTTTCCTGGAGCGCTTGAACCGGCGGACGAGAAAGACGAGGATCGCCATCCCATCCCTCCTGACGACAGACAGTTTCATGACGATCCTGCACTCGCCACGTCTCACGCTGCGCCCCTCGACACCGGACGACCGCGCCGACTTCATCGCCCTCGAACGCGATCCCGAGGTCATGCGCTATCTGAACGGCGGCGTTCCGATGGTGACGGAGGAGCCGGACCCTCAGGCCGACTATTTCATGCCGCGCGGCGGTGAACCGCATCTCTGGGCGGCATTTGAGAAGGAGGGTGGTGCTTTCGCAGGCTGGTTCTGCCTTTGGCCGGAGGGCGAAGGCGTTGCAGAACTGGGCTATCGTCTGGCCCGCAGCACCTGGGGCCGTGGCCTCGCCACCGAAGGCGCACGTGTGCTTACGGAATGGGGCTTCGTCCATGCCGGTCATGAGAGGATCACGGCGACCACCATGGCCGTCAACACCGGCTCTCGCCGCGTGATGGAGAAGATCGGCATGCGCCATGTCAGCACCATCCCCTATGCGGGCCTTGCGGCCATTGACGGCAGCGAGCATGGCGAGGTGTGGTACGAGATCAGCCGCACGGAATGGCCGGCTTGACGAAAGGCAAAGCGTGCGCGCCGGCCCAAAAACCATTGCGTTCCGGGGCTTGCGGCATTATTTCCGGCCCATGACCGGGAACCTCGCCATGACCACAGATACGACCGACGCGCCCGCCCTCGTGGCGGCACTCTACCACTTCACGCCCTTTGCCCGCTTCCGCGACTTCCAGACGCCGCTGCAGGTCCTATGCGACGAGAACGGGGTGAAGGGCACGCTGCTTCTGGCGCATGAGGGGATCAACGGCACGATCGCGGGGCCGGAGGCCGGCCTTCGCAGGGTACTCGCCTTCCTGCGCGCCCAGCCGGAATTCGCCGGGCTGGAGCACAAGGAGAGCCATGCCTCGAAGATGCCGTTCCTGCGCATGAAGGTGAGGCTCAAGAAGGAGATCGTCACCATGGGCGTCGAGGACATCGATCCGCTCAAGGTGGTCGGCACCTATGTGGAGCCGAAGGACTGGAATGCGCTGATCTCCGATCCGGATACGATCGTGATCGACACGCGCAATGATTACGAGACCGCCATCGGCATCTTCAAGGGTGCGGTCGATCCGAACACCAAGACATTCCGCGAGTTTCCGGACTGGGTGCGGAAGAATCCCGGCCTGCACAACAAGCCGAAGCTCGCCATGTACTGCACCGGCGGCATCCGCTGCGAAAAGGCCACCGCCTTCATGAAGGAAAACGGCTTCGACGAGGTTTATCACCTCAAGGGCGGGATCCTCAAATATCTGGAGGAAGTGCCGCCGGAGGAAAGCCTGTGGCAGGGCGCCTGCTTCGTCTTCGACGAACGCGTCTCGATCACCCACGGCCTTGCGGAAGGCGAGCACACGCTCTGCCACGCCTGCCGTCATCCGCTGACGCCGGAGGAGCGCCAGTCGCCGCAATTCGAGGAAGGCGTCTCCTGCCCCCACTGCTACGACGCCCGTACCGAAGCCGACCGCGATCGCTATCGCCAGCGGCAAAAGCAGATCGCGCTCGCGAAGGCGCGCGGGGAGAAGCATATCGGGGGGTGAGTGGCGGAGGCCGCACGAAAGATCTGCCCTTGTGCCTGGAGCCCCCTCACCCGGCTCCTGAGCCTGTCGAAGGGCGCCACCCTCTCCCCGCTGGGGAGAGGAGACAAGCGGTGACGGCGCGGCATTTCCCCCTCTCCCCGGCGGGGAGAGGGTCCGGCAGGGGGTGAGGGGGCTCCGGATGCTGCGTTCAGCGTACGAACCCCCGCCCTTGCAAAATCTGAAGTTTAGCGGCCTTGCCGCTAAGCCTTCGATTTTGCTTTCCCGCCCGCCAAGGGCGGGAAAGCTCAAGCCTCACACGTAGCGATTGACCACGTTTTCCAGCCATTCCTGCTTGCCGGAACGCGGTTCGGGGTTGATGTCGCCCTTGATGACGCGGTCGGTGATGTCCTCGAGCGTTACCTCGCCGCGCAGCACGGCCTGTGCCTCGGGGCGTTCCCAGCCGGCATAGCGGTCTTCGAGAGGCTTCGAGAGCGCGCGGTCCTCGATCATCTTCGCCGCTGCCTTCAGGCCGCGGGCGCAGCAATCCATGCCGCCGATGTGGCCGATCAGCAGGTCTTCCGGGTCGAGCGACTGGCGGCGCAGCTTGGCGTCAAAGTTGGTGCCGCCGGTGGTGAAGCCGCCGCCGGAGAGTACGTGGTAATAGGCGAGCGCCATCTCCGGGACATTGTTCGGGAACTGATCGGTATCCCAGCCGGACTGGTAATCGTTGCGGTTCATGTCGATCGAACCGAAGATGCCGAGTGCGTTCGCAAGCGCCAGCTCGTGCTCGAAGGAATGGCCGGCGAGAATGGCGTGGCCCTGCTCGATGTTGACCTTGACTTCATTCTCCAGGCCATGGGCCTTGAGGAAGCCGTAGACGGTCGCGACGTCGTAGTCGTACTGGTGCTTGGTCGGCTCCTGCGGCTTCGGCTCGATCAGGATCGTGCCCTTGAAGCCGATCTTGTGCTTGTAGTCGACGACCATGTTGAGGAAGCGGCCGAGCTGGTTCAGCTCCTTCTTGAGGTCGGTGTTGAGGAGCGTTTCATAGCCCTCGCGGCCACCCCAGAGCACGTAGTTCGCGCCGCCGAGCTTGGCCGTGGCGTCGAGGCAGGTCTTGACCGTAGCGGCGCCGAAGGCGAAGACGTCAGGATCGGGATTGGTCGCGGCGCCCGACATGTAGCGGCGGTTGGAGAAGAGGTTTGCGGTGCCCCAGAGCAGTTTGGTGCCGGTCGCGGCCTGCTTCTCGCCGAAGTAATCGACGATCTCTTCCAGGTTCTTCGTGTTCTCGGCGAAGGTGCTGCCTTCCGGGCGTACGTCCGCATCATGGAAGCAGTAGAAGGGGACGCCGAGCAGGTCGAAGAATTCGAAGGCGACGTCGGCCTTCAGCTTTGCCGCCTGCATGGTGTCGTTGAACCAGGGGCGCAGGAAGGTCTGGCCGCCGAAGGGATCGCCGCCCGGCCAGGTGAAGGTGTGCCAATAGGCAACCGCGAAGCGCAGATGGTCCTCCATGCGCTTGCCCAGCACCACTTCGTCGGGGTTGTAGTGGCGGAAGGCGAGCGGATTGGTGCTCTCCGGTCCCTCATACTTGATCTTGGCGATATCGCCGAAAAATCCGGTGCTCATTCTTCATTCTCCTCGATGAGTGGGGTTAGTGCTTGTTCAGCGCCTTCAGCGCGGGATAGAGGGCCGCATAGCGGCCATAGGCGTCCTCGTAGGCAGCGGAGAGGCCAGCCACGGGTTCGATGGTTTCCGCCGTCCTGGGGGTCAGGAAGACGGACTTGGGATCGGCCCCCGTCGCCGCGACGAGGCCGAGGCGGGCTGCCCCGAAGGCCGCGCCGAAATCGCCGTCCTGCGGCAGGTCGACCGGCATGCCAAGCGCCGTCGCCATGGCGGCAAGCCAGTAGCGCGAGCGCGAGCCGCCGCCGATCGCGGTGACGCGGGAAAGATGCGTGCCGGCGGATTTCAGGGCTTCGAGATTGTCCCGGAGCGCGAAGGCGACCCCTTCCAGCACGGCTTGCGTGAGCACGGGGCGGGCCGATTCATGGCCGAGCCCGGTGAAGGCGCCGCGGATCGCCGCATCGTTGTGCGGCGTGCGCTCGCCTGAGAGATAGGGCAGGAAGGTGACCGAGCTCGGCGCCCTCAGCTTGTCACCGACTTCAGCCGAAAGCTCGGCGGCGGTACGGCCCGTCACGCCGCTGAACCAGTTGAGCGCATCCGTGGCGGAGAGGATCACGCCCATCTGGTGCCAGGTATCGGGCAGCGCGTGGCAGAAGGTGTGCACGGCGCTTTCCGGCTTCGGCAGGTAGCTGGAATTCGCGGCAAAGAGCACGCCCGACGTGCCGAGCGAGACGAAGGCCGCCCCCTCCTGAACGGTGCCCATGCCGCAGGCGGAGGCCGCGTTGTCGCCGGCGCCGCCGGCAATCACCACGCCCGAGCCCATGCCCCAGCGGGCGGCGAGTTCGGCGCGCAACGTGCCTGCCGCCTCAGTGCCTTCCACGAGGCCGGGCATGTGGCGCTCTTCGAGGCCCGTTGCGGCAAGAAGTTCTCCCGACCACTTGCGGCCGGCCGTATCGAGCCAGGATGTGCCGGCGGAATCGGACATTTCGGAGAGATGCTCGCCTGCGAGCCAGAGGCGGAGATAATCCTTCGGCAACAGCACCTTCGCGACCTGCGAAAAGATCTCCGGCTCGTTGCGGGCGACCCAGACGAGTTTCGGCGCGGTGAAGCCCGGAAAGACGATATTGCCGGAGATGCGGCGGAAAGCCGGATTGGCGTCGAGTTCCGCCGCTTCCTTCCAGGAGCGGGTGTCGTTCCACATGATGCAGGGACGGAGCACGAGGTCATCAGCGCCGATCAGGGTGGCGCCATGCATATGGCCGGAAAGGCCGATGCCGCGCACGGCGGCAAGCTCCTTCGGATGCGCTGCCTTCAGCGCGTCCATGGCCTGTTCGGTGGCGCTCACCCAGTCCGCCGGTTCCTGCTCGGACCAGCCGGGATGCGGACGGGAGACGGGAATGCCGGCACTGGTGGAGCCGATGATGTTCTGATCCGCATCGATCAGCAGCGCCTTCACGCCGGATGTGCCGAGATCAAGCCCGAGATACATGGGATGTGCTCCTTCTTTTCATGGCAGATTGTCCTTGAGGAATATGTCGAGACGGATGCGCTCCTGCGCCGCGATCACGCCCTGCCCATCGGCCCGGGCCTTGAGCACGCGGATGGCGCTGCGCACTTCGTGGCCGGCATCCTGGTTGAGGACGATATCGATCAGGCCGTCTTTCAGCGCTGCGCGGGTGTGCTCCGTGAGTTCGTGGACGACGACCGGCAAGCGGGTCTTCTCCTGCCGCTCGGCGAGCGCCCGGATCAGCCCGCGATTGCCGGCGCCGAGGCTGTAGAGCCCCAGGAGATCGGGGCGATCTTTCAGAAGCTCGGAGACGAGACCATGCACCCTGGCCGGCTCGTCCAAGCCTTCGAGCACGGGCAGGACCGTCAGGCCCGGACAATCGGCCGCGAGCCCGGCCATGAAGCCGTCGAGGCGCTGGCGATGGTCGCGCACCTTGAGCGAACCGGCGACCACGGCGATTGCGCCTTCCTGTCCATACAGGAAGCGGCCCATCAGGCCGGCGGCAGTGCGCCCTGCCGCCTCGTTGTCGACGCCTGCGAAGTGGGTGCGGCGGCTTTCGGCGAGATCGGAGACGAGGGTGACAACCGGTATCCCCTCCTCCTCCAGCCGGTCCACCGCCCGGCGAACCGAGCTGTCATCGACGGCGACAACGGCAATGCCCGCGGACTTTTCGGCAAGCGGCAGTTCCAGCGCGGAAACGAGCGCTTCGGTATCGAAAGCCGGAACGGTGACAACGGAAATCGCAGTCCGCTCCGTCGGGCCACGCAGCCTCGCGGCCTCCACCTCGGCCCTCAGCGCCTGCATGAAGGAGTTGTCGTTGTTGGGCAGAATGAAGGTCAGCGGGTAGACGCGGCTCTTTGCCAGATTGGCCGCCGCCACGTCGCGCACGAAGCCGAGCTTCTCGATCGCAGCCCGCACACGCTCTCGCGTCGGCTGGCGCACGCCGGGACGGTCGTTCAGCACGCGATCCACCGTCGCGAGGCTGACGCCTGCCTCCGCAGCAATGTCGTAAACCGTCGGTTTCATCTGTCCTCGCTCCCGGCAAGACCCTTAGCGTGGTTTTTGAGGTACGTAAATCAGAAAATGACCAACCGGCCAGAAAGTGGTGTGGGCTTGTCGTTCTCGTGTTTCGGCGGTGCAGACAACAGTTGCTTCCGGAACCATCAGCCCCCGCCGGGCATTTGATGCGCGGTGCCAAAGCAAGGGGGCAAAGCGCGGGTTCCGTGCAGACCTTGTCCGGCAGCCGGCCGGGACCCCTCGGCCGGGTTTCGTCGTTCCGGGAAAAACAGCTGCATGACCCTTCCGCAAATGCTCGCCTTCGGCCTCATCGCCCTGATGATGGCCGCCTTCGTCATTGAAAAAATCCGTTATGACATGGTCGCCTGCCTGGCGCTGCTGATCGGGCTCGCCATCGGCATCATTCCGCCGGACAAGGCCTTTTCCGGCTTCAGCGACGACATCGTCATCATTGTGGGTTCGGCATTGGTGGTTTCGGCCGCCGTGGCGCGCTCCGGCGTGGTCGATCTTGCGATCAAGCGCTTTTTCCCGAACCTTACCTCCATGCGGGCTCAGCTCGCGCTGCTGATCGCCGTCGTGACGATCCTTTCCGCCTTCATCAAGAACATCGGGGCATTGGCAATCATGATGCCGGTTGCCTTCCAGTTCGCGAAGAAATCAGGCAAGTCGCCCTCGCGCTATCTCATGCCCATGGCCTTCGCGGCCCTTCTCGGCGGGCTGATGACCCAGATCGGAACCTCGCCCAACATCGTCGTCTCGCGCCTGCAGATCGAACTCGGAGGCAAGCCCTTCACCATGTTCGACTTCACGCCGGTCGGAGCAGTCCTCGCCGGTGTCGGCTTCCTCTTTCTGCTGTTCTTCAACCGTCTGGTGCCGAACCGGCAGAGCCAGCAGCCCTCGCTCAACGAGACGCTGGAGAAGGAGACCTATTCCGCCGAGGCGAGTCTTCCCGAGGACGCGCCGATGATCGGCAGTCAACTGCGCGACGTGATGTCCTTCGGCGATGGCGAGGTGATCTCGAATGGTGTGCTTCGGGGTCTCCGCCGTCTCGCGCCGTTTCCGGACCTGACGCTCCGGGCCGGCGATACGATCCTGCTCGAAGGCCCGCCGGCAGCGCTCGACCGGCTGATCGCAGGCGCCCGGCTGACCTTGCCGGCGCCGAGCGCGCGGGGCGCGACCGAGCCGCAGGCGGACCTGACGGCGATCGAAGCCTCTGTTTCCGTCAATTCCGGTCTCATCGGCGTTTCGGCCCGCGAGATCTCGCTCTTCAACAA
>CAMFHT010000072.1 GCA_945952245.1 uncultured Rhizobium sp.
GGCTTGCGCAGCGTCGTCGCCTCGGCGACGCCGAGGATCGCAAGATCGTCGTAGCCTGTCGCGAAGAGGAAGGGCACGCCGAGCTCGCGCAGGCGGTTGCCTATCGGCTCCGAGGTTTCGGAGCCGAGATTGACGTCGAGGATCGCGAGATCCGGCGCCGTCCGGCCCAGGAACGACAGGGCCTCGGACACATTCGCGCAGACTTCGACCTGGCTTGCGCCCAGGGTCGCCAGCATGTCCTCGCAATCCATCGCGATGATGAACTGGTCCTCGACCAGCAGCACGCGCCTGCCTTCCAATGGCCGGCCGGGCTTGCCCTTGACCGGCACGGGGGCCTCTTCGGGAGACGCGGCATCCTCCGTCCAGCGAACGAATTTGGCGGGGATGCGGAGCTTGGCCGTGATGCCCTCGGGCTCGAAGGCCAGATCGCTCCGGCCGCCAAGATCGTAGGGAATGCTGCGATCGATCAGGATGCTGCCGAACCCCGGCCGCGACGGGGGCCTGACCGATGGGCCGCCCCGCTCCTGCCAGACTATTTCGCAATCGCCGGCGGCATTCGCGGACCAGTCGACAATGAGTTCGCCGGTCTTGACGGATAGCGCTCCGTACTTGGCGGCGTTGGTGATCAATTCGTGAATCACCAGGGCGACAACCGAGAAGGCACGGGCATCGAGCGAGACGGCGGGGCCGCGAACCGCGATCGTGCCGCCGCTCGTCCGATAGGGCGAGGCTTCCGCGTTGACGAGATCGAGCAGCAGACCGCCGCCGCTCGCCCGCATCGCCTGGTCATGGGCGATCGCGAGCGCCTCGATCCGCCCTTTCAGCGAGGTGACATAGGCCTCGATCGTAGCGCCTTCCGCGAGCGGATGAGCAACGATCGACTTGATCAGGGCGAGGATGTTCTTGACCCGGTGATTGAGCTCCTGATTGAGCATCTTCTGGCGGATTTCGGCCTTGTTTCGCTCGTCGGCCAAGAGTTCGCTCTGGCGCAGGACGACCTCGATCAGGGTCCGGCGCGCGGATTCGGCGAGTTCGCGCTCGACCGGCGTCCAGATCTTGGAATGGCCGGCCACGGTCTCCTTCCAGACGGCGAAACTCTGCCGCGGCGTGAGGCGGTCGCCATGGGGACCGGTCGTGTAGGTCTTGTTGGGGTCGCCGCCCCATTCGATCGTGTGGACCAGTTCCTTCCGAAAGAAGAAGAGGTAGTCGCGCGGAATCTGGGATAGCGGGATGGCCAGCATGCCGGCGAATGCATCGGCGTAAATGCGCGCCGACGGCAGCGCCTCGGCCAGCGCCGTCGTCGCCCAGATCCGCCCTTCGCAGACCGAGCCAGCGAAAGCGGCCAGTTCTTCAGCGAACTCGGCCGGCGGCGCGCTACCTTCCGACCGCCACTCGCCATTCACCCAGACGCCGACGCCGTCACTTTCGACGAGGTTGCGGAACTCGGCGAGGTGCTGGCCGAGGAAGCTCGAGGCGTCGGTGACATGCGCGGCAGACGACAGCAGGCCGTTGAGAAAATCCCGCGCCTTCTCCGCTGCGAGCAGCATCTGCTTCTGTGTCAGGGCACCAAGTTGGAGCGCGAAGAACTCGCCGAAGATCTCCGCTGCGATCCGGCGATTCATCGGGAGCGAGCGCGGGCTGTAATGGTGGCAGGCGATCAGCCCCCAGAGCGCGCCGTCGACGATGATCGAGACCGACATCGAGGCCGAGACCCCCATGTTGCGCAGGTACTCGCAATGGATTGGCGAAACGCTACGCAGATGCGCATAGGACAGGTCGAGCGGCTCGCCCGCTGCATCGAGCACGGGGGTGATCGGGAAGCGCTCCCCGCTCGAATCCGAAACCACGCGGATCGGATTGAGGAGATAGAGCTGTCGTGCTTGCTGCGGGATGTCGCTGGCCGGGAAATGCTGCCCCATGAAGCTTTCGAGGTCGGGGCGTTTGGCCTCGCTCACCACTTTGCCGGAACCGTCGGGCGCGAACTGGTAGATCATCACCCGGTCGTACTGGAGCACGGCCCGGAGCAGGCGCGCCGCGTTCTTGATCAGCTGGCCCGGCGTCGTCACGTCCGAGAGGCGGCCTACCAGCGTCCGGGCGAATTCGAGCGGTGAGCTAGGCCCGGCCGGGACACTCTCCTCGAACTCGATGATGGCGTTGCCCTTGAAGGCATGGATCGAGATGTCGAAATCGCGATCCAGCGCCGGCAGGCGATAGCGGGGCATCAAGCCCGCACGGGAGGGCACGCCAGAACGTGCGAGCGCATTGCGCATCTCATGCACGACCGGCCCGCCGAGAACCTCTTCGAGCCGGCGACCGACGAGCTCGAACTCCCCCAGACCAAGGAAGGCGCTGGCATTGCTGGAATGGCGCCGGATCGTCACCGCCTCGGCATCGCACACGATCAAGCAGCCATGGGACTGGACGCTGCCGGGGATATGGATCGGCTCGCGATCGCAGTTCGTCAGATCAACCGTCGTCATGCAGGAGAGAGTTCTTCCGAAGTGAAGGCCTGGATGGCATGCAGGAAGACCGCCCTGGCCGCCCGGGCCGCGGCTTCCCACGCCAGCCGGTCGAGCCCGTCCAGCGCGACCAGGATCGCGCGCCAGCTTTCAAGCGAGCCAGCTTGCGCCGAGAGGTAGCGCGCTCCGCATTCAGACCCGAAACCCAGAGCGTCCACTCCCTTCACCAGCACGCGAGCCCCCAGGGCAGAGCCTTCGAGAACATAGGCAGCCCCCAGGTACGAAGCCATGTCATTTGACAGATGGAATGGCTCGGCCGCGGGCAATGGGAGCGCCAGGTCGGCGAGGTCGGTCTCCAACTCCGGCAGAAGTTGGCGTGGCTGCCAAGAGGCAATGCGGGCGGCATCGGCGTTCAGCAACGCGGCCTCGACCGGGGCGCGATGACGGAACGTGCCCTGCAGGAAGCGGACGTATTCGGCGCGGTTCGAAAAAACGCCGACGATGGCGTCCAGCTCGCGATGAAGCTCGTTCGTCTCGTCGCGAAGGAAACTTCTGATCTCAATCATTCCGTCGGCATCCAGAATCTTTCCGCATCAGCATCGCTATAACCCGATATCGACGGAATAGTCGCTGTTTTCATTGCAGATTGTCCTCCCGCTGTGACCCGCCCAGCATTCTGGCCCAACGGATTGGCTTGAACTCGATCCAACATCGGAATAAGAACATATAGGGAACAAAAGGAAGGGTGATGGCACAGCTCTCGGTCATGGAGAAGCTCGAAATCCTCAGCGACGCTGCGAAATACGACGCCTCCTGCGCGTCGAGCAGCACCACGAAGCGAGATTCGCGTGACGGAAAAGGTCTGGGCTCCACGACGGGCGCCGGCATCTGCCATTCCTATGCGCCCGACGGCCGCTGCATCTCGCTGCTCAAGATCCTGCTCACGAATTTCTGCAGTTTCGACTGCGTCTTCTGCATCAATCGCTCGTCGAGCAATGTCCGCCGCGCCCGCTTCTCGGTCGAGGAGGTCGTTGCGCTGACCCTGAATTTCTACCGTCGCAACTATATCGAAGGCCTTTTTCTGTCCTCGGGAATCATCCGCTCGGCGGACTACACGATGGCGGAGCTTGTACGCGTCGCCGAAACGCTGCGTCGGCAGCACGGGTTCCGCGGCTATATCCATCTCAAGCTGATCCCCGGCGCGAGCCGCGACCTGATCGAGCGCGCCGGGCTTTTCGCGGACCGGGTGTCGATCAATGTAGAATTGCCGAGCGAGGCGGCGCTCGCGCGCTTCGCTCCCGAGAAGCAGGCGGGCGAGATCAAGAGCGCAATGGGTGGCCTCAAGCTGAAGATCGAGGCAGCGCGCGAGGAACGGGAGAAGAGCGCGAAGGCCCCGGCCTTCTCGCCGGCGGGGCAGAGCACGCAGATGATCGTCGGTGCCGATGGCGCGAGCGATTCCGCGATCCTGAAGCGTAGCGCCTGGCTCTATGGCAGCTTCGGCCTGAAGCGGGTCTATTACTCGGCGTTCAGCCCGATCCCCGATGCCTCGCGCCAGTTGCCGCTTCAGCCGCCGCCGCTGATGCGCGAGCACCGGCTTTATCAGGCCGACTGGCTGACGCGTTTCTATGGATTCGAGACAGAGGAAATCCTCGGGACTGGCGAGATGCTCGATCTCGATATCGACCCCAAGCTCGCCTGGGCGCTGCGCGAGCGCGGGCGTTTTCCCGTCGACGTGAACCGGGCCGATCGCGAGACCCTGTTGCGGGTGCCGGGTCTGGGCACCCGCAGCGTCGATCGCATCCTGGCCTCGCGGCGGTTCCGGCGGCTCAGGCTGGAAGATATCGGTCGATTGACGCGCTCGGTCGCGACGATCCGGCATTTCATTCTGGCGGAAGGTTGGCGGCCGGGCCACGGACTCGACGCCCGCAACCTGCGGGCCCGGCTCAAGCCGCAACCGCGACAATTGACGCTGTTCCCATGATTGCGGCCCGGCTCAACGGGCCTGCCGATTTTGCCGGCTGGCGCCGCGAGGCCCGCCGGCTGGCGCTTGCCCGCGTCCAGCCCGAGAACGTCGCCTGGCTGACGGGGGAGGACGATGCCGGATTGTTCGCGACGGATAGCACCGCCCCGGCCGAGGGCGAAGGCCCCGCCCTGACCGTGTCCCGTCGTTTCATCGATCTTGCCGAAAATGTCGTCTGTCATCGGGATGCCGGGCGTTTCGTCCTGCTGCATCGCCTGCTGCTGCGCTTGCAGGACGAGCCGCGCCTGCTCGACAATGCGGCTGATTTCGACATCGCACGCGCCGAGGCGATGGCCCGCTCGGTCCGCCGCGACCTGCACAAGATGACCGCCTTCGTTCGCTTCCGGGCGGTGTCGGGCGCGGACGAGAACGGCCCTTTCATCGCCTGGTTCGAGCCGGAGCATTTCATCCTCGAACGCGCCGCGATCTTCTTCACGGGGCGCTTCGCCGGGATGATCTGGTCGATCATGACGCCGCAGGGTTCGCTGCACTGGGACGGCGCGACGCTCCAGCTCGGCCCCGCCGCCAGCAAGGCCGACGCGCCGGACACCGATGCCATGGAAGCCTATTGGCTCACCTACTACGCCAACATCTTCAATCCGGCCCGCCTGAAGCCGAAGGCGATGAAAAGTGAGATGCCAGTGAAATACTGGCGGAACCTACCCGAGGCCGAATTGATTGTGCCTCTGATCGCAAGCGCCGCCCGGCGAGCAGAGGATATGGTGATGCGCGCCCCGACGCAGCCACCCGAACGACATGTCAGGCAGCTTCGGCATCGGCCCGAGGCGTCTGCCGACGATCCCGCGATCACGTCCTGGCAGGATGCGGCCGCCGCGGCGCAACGCTGCCGCCGCTGCGAGCTTCATTGCCACGCCACGCAAACGGTATTCGGAGAAGGCCCGCTGGATGCCCCTATTCTGTTCGTCGGCGAGCAGCCCGGAGACCAGGAAGACCTTGCCGGCCGGCCGTTCGTTGGGCCGGCAGGGCAGGTCTTCGATCGGGCGATGAAAGAGGCCGGTCTCGATCGTGCGCGCGCCTATGTCACCAATGCGGTGAAGCACTTCAAATTTCAACTCCGCGGTAAGCGGCGTATCCACGAAAAGCCCAATGTCGGAGAGATCAAGGCCTGTCGCTTCTGGCTCGATCTCGAACTGCAGTTCGTGAAGCCCCGGCTTGTCGTGGCCCTTGGCGCCAGCGCCCTGCGATCGCTGACGGGGCATGCCGGCGCGTTGGCCAGTGCGCGCGATCGTGAGCTGGCGCTTGAAGATGGCACGCCACTGGTGGCCACCGTCCATCCCTCGTTCCTGCTTCGCCTGCCGGACGAGGAGGCGCGCGCTCGCGAATACGCCCGCTTCGTCGCGGACCTCGCCCGCGTGCAGCAGCGGACGTTCCGGCACTAAGCCTTTTTTGGTGAGCCGCTTTGCCTTGGCTTGCCGATACCGTACGACCGACCAACCACTCTGCGTTTTCAGGAAAACGGCCTTGCCCGCCAGCGACGTCAATATCGCCTCGATCCTCTCCGAGATGTTCGACCAAGCGCCGACTTTCATGGCGCTTTTGCAAGGCCCAGAGCATCGCTTCCAGCTGGCGAATCCGAGCTATCTGAAGCTGGTGGATGGCCGCAACGTCATTGGAAAGACCGTCGCTGAAGCGCTTCCCGAAGCGGATGCGCAAGGCTTTGTCCGGATTCTCGATGAAGTCTACCAGTCCGGCAAAGCCTATACGGCGTGGGGCGCGCGGTTTGCCATACAGGGGCAGTCCGAAGGTCCAATCTCCGAGCGATTCCTTGATTTCGTCTACCAACCGCTCATCGATCCGCAGGGCAGAGTGACCGGCATCTTCGTGCAGGGAAGCGATACCACCGAGCGGAGCCTGGCCGAACGGCGACTGTCCGAGAGCACCGCTCTCTACAAAGGATTGTTCGACGCGATCGACGAAGGCTTCTGCATCATCGAGTTCTTCGACGGGCCGCACGGCGCAGACAGCGATTACATCCATATCGAGGCCAATGCCGCCTACGCCCGGCATGCCGGAATCCCGAATGTCGTTGGCCAGAAGCTTCGCGAGATGGTCGGAGCCGAGGCCGATTCATGGGTGGAGCGCTATGGTGCCGTGCTCCGTACGGGTATGCCCATCCGCTTCCAACAGGAGCTCGTCGCCACCGGCCGCTTCCTGGAACTGGCTGCCATCCGCATCGAGCCCGCGAGCAAGCGGCAGGTCGCGGTCCTGTTCCAGGATATTACGGCACGCCGCCAGGCCGAGCTCGCCTTGGCCAAGCTGAATGAGACACTCGAGCAGATCGTGGCGGAACGCACTCAAAAGCTGCTCGCCGCGGAAGAGGCTTTGCGCCACAGCCAGAAGATGGAGGCCATCGGTCAGCTGACTGGTGGCGTCGCGCATGACTTCAACAACCTATTGCAGGTGATCTCGGGCAATTTGCAGCTCCTGGCCAAGGATGTCGCTGGAGACGAGAAGGCCGAGCGCCGCATCGCCAATGCCATGACCGGCGTCGCCCGCGGCTCGAAGCTCGCTTCGCAACTGCTCGCTTTCGGCCGGCGACAACCGCTGGAGCCGAAGGTCGTCAATCTCGGCCGCCTGGTTCGTGGCATGGACGACATGCTAAGCCGCACGCTCGGTGAGGGCATCGAGATCGAGACGGTCGTGGGCGGCGGGCTCTGGAACTCCCAGATCGACCCGACACAAGTCGAGAATGCGCTGCTCAATCTGGCTATCAATGCGCGCGATGCCATGAACGGATCGGGCAAGCTGACGATCGACTTGGCCAATGCCCATCTCGACGACAGCTATGCTGCCAGACATAGCGATGTCGCGGCGGGGCAATATGTCATGCTTGCGGTCAGCGATACGGGCTCCGGCATGTCGCCCGAGGTGCTGGCAAAGGCCTTCGATCCGTTTTTCTCGACAAAGCCGGAGGGAAAAGGCACCGGACTTGGCCTGTCCATGGTCTACGGTTTCGTCAAGCAGTCAGGCGGTCACGTCAAGATCTACTCGGAGCTCGACCACGGAACCACGGTGAGGCTTTATCTGCCCCGCTCCTTCCAGAAGGAGGCCGTCGAGACGGCCGTCGACAACAGCCCGATCGCGGGTGGGACCGAAACGATCCTGGTCGTCGAGGACGACGAGCAAGTCCGCGGCACGGTGATCGAGCTTCTGACCGATCTCGGCTATCGCGTTCTGCGGGCGAGCGATGCGACAAGCGCACTTCACGTCATCGAAAGTGGAGTCGCCATCGACCTGTTGTTCACCGACGTGGTGATGCCCGGGCAATTGAAGAGTCCCGAGCTTGCTCGCATCGCACGCGAGCGCTTGCCGCACCTCGCCGTGCTCTTCACCTCGGGCTACACCGAAAACTCGATCGTTCACGGGGGCCGCCTGGATGCGGGCGTCGAACTCCTGTCCAAGCCCTATACGCGGGAGGCCCTGGCGCGAAAGCTCCGGCTGGTGCTTGCGACGCAGAAGACTCGCTCCCCTCGGAAGGCGGAACAGATACCGGCAGAGGCTAAGGGCTCCGAACCGGCCACACCCCAGCCAGCTACCATCCTCATTGTCGAGGATGATGCCCTGATCCGCATGAACACCTGCGATATCCTCGAAGATGCGGGATTCTCCATCGTAGAAGCAGGCAGCGCCGAGGAGGCATTATCGATCCTGCAGGATCTGCCGATCGATGTGCTTGTCACCGATGTGAAGCTGCCAGGCGCTTCGGGCGTCGAACTCGTGCGGCAGGCGAGAGAGCGGAACGGCTCGCTTTGCGTGGTGTTCGCGACGGGTGACACTTCGGAGATCGACGTCACCCGCGAGGTGCTGGTCTCCAAGCCCTACAGCCCGTCAGCCATCATCAGTGCGATCACGAGAGCACGGAACTCGTAGCTCCGTAAGATAATCTGCCCGGCGATCGGAACATTCTTGCAAACGCCTCGGCCATAGTCGGGAGGCGACAACTCCGCTTGCCAGTCTTTCAAGCCAACAGGAGCGCCTTTGAGAGGCTGCGGCGGGTCGGGAGCCTGCGCTCTAGGAACCTATCCGCGATGCCAGCCGTTTCGCCCTCACACTCGCTCGCCAGCAGGAGGGGCTCATGGACAGCATCATTTATCTCGTCGGTCTCGTAGTGGTCATCATGGCCATCTTGTCGTTCCTCGGTCTTCGATAGGAGTTTGCCATGTCCATGTCTGGAACGGACGTCGTCGTCGCCCCGGTCACCGTTAGCAAGGAGAACCGCTCCTATGTGCAATGGGGCCCGATCATCGGCGGCGCGGTGATCGCGACCGCCATCTCCACCATCATGACTGTCTTCGGCTCGGCCATCGGCCTGTCGATGGTCTCCGCCGATTTCGAGAAGAGTTCCAGCGCCACCGCCCTGGCGATCGCAGGTGCTCTCTGGGCACTTTGGGTCATGGCCTCGGCGACCATGGCCGGAGGTTACCTCGCAGGGCGCATGCGCCAGCCGAGCTTCGACGCCAATGGCGAGGAGCGCAAGGTGCGGGACGCGACCCATGGCCTCCTTGTGTGGGCGACGGGCGCGCTGCTGATCACCATCGTCGCGACGTCGTCGCTGTTCGGCGCGGCCAAGACCGCGGCCAGCGGTGTCGCCAGCGCGAGCTCGGGTATGGCTTCGCTGGTTTCGCAGAATGTCGATCCGCTCGCTATGGCGCTCGACAATGTCATGCGCGCAAATGGTCAGCAGCCGCCGACCGCACAGGAGCGTGACGAAGCCTCCCGGATTTTCGTCAACGCGCTCAAGAACGGCAAGGTCGAGCAGGGCGACCGGGACTATCTCGCATCGCGGCTCGCCGCGCGGTCCGGCATCAGCGAGCAGGATGCGCAGAAGCGCATCGACGACGCTTATGCCCGGCTCTCGCAGGCCAAAGAAACCGCCAAGCAAGCGGCGGAACGTGCGCGCAAGATTGCGGTCCTGACCGCCTTCCTGACCGCTGCCGCCTTGCTGGTGGGGGCGGCTGCAGCTGCTTGGGCAGCAACCCTCGGTGGCGAGCATCGCGACGAGAACCTGCGGGTCGATCCTACACTTTGATCCATCGCGCCCGCGCAAGCCCGGTTCCGTCTGGAGCCGGGCATTTTTTTATCAGCCGAAACGATCGGAGCACGGCCGCGTTGCTCCAGCAGCACTTTCAGAAAGGGCATGCGATGATCGACCGAAACGGCAGCACTAACGGCCCCACGGAGCCGAACCAGCGGCCGCCCGAAAAGCGCGAAGACACTGCTGACGATGCGATGAAGGGACCTAAGGTCATCTCCGAGGGCAATCAGAAGCAACGAGCGAAGGACCAGGACACCCCTCCCGCAGGTCCACATGCGAAGGAGTCGCAAACGAACTAAGGAGGCGGCGCCGGTTTCTGGCCCGCTTCCATCGACCCAGCCGGTTCGCCATATCGAGCCCGGCATCGTCTGATCTTCGTCCACCCTCCCTCCGTGAAGGCGCATTGAAAGGTGCCGCTGGGAAAAGCTGAAGACCTGACGCGCCAAGCGCAATTCCAGACGACGAAAGAGCCGGACGGCGCGATCGTGGTGGTCTCTTAGGCCCGCCCCACGGTCGAAGCCGCCGGGTGCGTGCTTGATTTATCCGTTCACGACCGTGCCGCCATTCGGGTGGAGTACCTGGCCGGACATGTAGCTGGAATCGTCGCACGCCAAGAACAGAAAGCTCGGCGCGACCTCGTTGGGCTGGCCGGGTCGCTTCATCGGCGTACCTTCGCCGAAATGCCGCAGCTTCTCCTTGCTGGCTCCACCCATAGGATTGAGCGGCGTCCAGATCGGTCCGGGCGCGACCGCATTGACGCGGATGCCTTTGCCAATCAAGTTTTGGGAAAGCGCACGGGTGAATGAAGCGATCGCTCCTTTGGTCGAGCTATAATCGAGCAGCTCCTGGGAGCCATGGTAGCTCGTCACAGAGGTACAATTGATAATAGCTGCCCCGCTATTAAGCGGCATTAGGTAGCAAAAACCACTGAAATTCATATAATTGATTGATATGAAAGGGTTTTAGTCGAATCGAACGATCGAGACGTCGACAAGCACCTTCAGCTTGTCGAAGGGCTCGAATTCGATGAGCTCTGATATCTTGCTATTACGGCCGCGAACCGTTCTGAGAATCCATCCGGCTCACAAGAGTAATGTCCGACAAAATTATCCGGAGCATGGCTGCACGCTCTTATGGTTTGAGCTTCATCCCTTGCGCGGTTGTACTCCACTCCCCTCCCAACAAGAGATTTAATGCTGTATCTTGGCAAATCAGCGTCTGAATAAGCGCTTCCGTTGAATATCCACCAAAATCCCAGCAGACGACCATTCACGGACATTCGAGGAGCTACGCCAAAGAACCCGCCGGGTTGCCCAAGATACCAAATCAGGTCGGATATCCGGTCGAAATATACAATCGCGCGTTCGACGCGCCGAATAATGCATGGCAATTCATTTTTGGGCCTCCTGTTTTTGTTTCGTGCCGCAAAATGGGGGTCGCTGTTCAGCCTGTTCTCGTACGCAATCGCGGCAGCATCGTCTCTCACGAGAGTCTCCAATTGGCAGGAAGCCAAGAGACAATGGTTTGGTTCCCCCAAGTGTTGGTCAAGGCCGGTTAACCTCAATCATTTCGACCGATCGACTCCGGCGCCGCCTCCTGGCATAGGCGCCGACATGACCCGGTACATATGACAGCCCGACCGATTACGGCCGCCGCCATGGCGGCCATCGCTGCTGCCGCACCGGAATCCGAACATGCCCTTCTCGATGATCAACGCCATGGTGTCCGCGGTCCCTGCCTTCGCCGGGGGCTGGGAAATACCGCTCTCCCTCGCCTCGAGGGGAGCGCTGAGCCATGGAGAGACCCGGCCAGCACTTCCTGCTTTCGCCCAAGGTCCGCGACCTGACGATCACCGAGCTCTCCCAGATCCAGGAGAGGACGGCCTACAGGTGGTTCCGGCAGGCCCGCTGGCCTGAGACGGGCGGCGAGGCCTGCTGCCCGCATTGCGGCAACCTGCGCTGCTACGAGATGACCAGGAGCCGCTTCAAGTGCTCCGCCAAGGAATGCGGCTCCGTCTTCACGGTGACGTCCGGGACGGCCTTCGCCTGGCGCAAGCTGCCGTTCAAGAAGATGCTCTTCGCGATCTGGTTCGTCGCCAACTCCGTCAAGGGCAAGGCCGCCCTTCATCTCTCCCGGGAGCTCGGCGTCCAGTACAAGACGGCCTGGGTGCTCCTGATGAAGCTGCGGGAGACCGTGGCCTCACGCCGCGACGAGATGGTGCTCGACGGGGAAGTCGAGATCGACGGCAAGTACGCCGGCGGTCATGTCCGCCCCAAGAACAAGGCCGAGGATCGCGTTGATCGGCGACTGAAAGAGAACCGCAACCCTGACCGCCTCTGCGTCCTGGCGATCCGACAGCGCGGCATGTTCGGGCGGACCTTCACCCGGGTCGTCCGCGAGGAGGATGGCGATGCCGCCTGGGCCGCCGTCCGGGATCACGTTTCCCGGAACGCGAAGGTCTTCGCCGACGAGCACGGCAGCTACAACGACGTCGTCGGCCTGAACCGCATGGGACGGGTCAACCATTCCGAGGCGTATTCCTCGGCGGATGGCACGAACACCAACACGATCGAGAGCTTCTTCAGCCGAATCCAGCGGGCCTATGTCGGCATCCACCACCGCTTCTCGACGCGATATCTCGACTGGTACGCGGCCGACATCGCCTGGCGCGAGGACATGCGACGAATGAGCAATGGCGGGCTGACGCGTTCCCTGCTGGGGCAGGCGCTGAAGCGGCCGACGTCGCGATACCTGTGCGGCTACTGGCAGGGCAACAAGCCGCCCGAGCTGGTCTGGGAAGAGAGGGCCGCGGCGTGATCGCTGCCTTTAGGTCTCACGAACGCCGTGTTTGACAAGCTGGTTAGGATCGTCTTGTCCTATGCCATGCCTGACGCCATTCTCGGGATGGCTGCGGAGGCCAAAATGCGTGTAATCGGAAAGCGACGAGTACCTGAAATTGGCATGAGAGGCCCCACCGAGGCCGAGATCGAAGCCAGCGTCGACAACTCGCGCCGCGCACCACGGGTTATTCGCAAGGGCGTGTATCGCTATCGCTCGCATGAGGAGGCGAACGCCGATATGGAGCGATGGACCGTCGATGGCATGGTGGAAAGATCTCTGGAATTGGCTCGCGGGCCACGCTGACCCAGGTGCAGCCGCCCCTCGGACCGAAGATTCCGATGTCGAGATGGTTCGCCCGGCCGATTGGAAGGACGTATTCCACCTCCTCGGGCTGCTGGAAAAGCATCGTGCCGAATACGTCCTGGTCGGCGGGTACGCGCTGAGCTTCAATGGCCTCGTCCGTCAGACTGGCGACGTCGATATCCTTGTCGTCAACAGCCCCGAAAACAATCGGCGCTGGATTGCCGCACTCTCCGAGCTTCCCGATGGCGCGGCCGCGGAGTTGATGCAGGATGCCGACGATCCGTTCTCCGTAGCGGGTACCGATGTTTACGATGACGAACCAGGGGTCATCAGGGTGGCGGACGAATTCATCGTCGACGTCATGCCCAAGGCATGCGGCCTCACCTTCGAGGATCTCCGGCCCAACGTGAGGCGGGTGCGTCATGCGGGCCTCGACATCAACGTTCTTGATCTCGAAGGCCTTCGAATGACGAAGCAAGGAAGCCGGGACAAGGACAAGCAGGACCTTCGGCATATCGAGGCTGCTCTATTGGCGCTTCGCGGCCGAGTCTCCGAACACGTTCAGACGATGAGTCGCCGACCCGTCATCAAGACCGCTCCAGCGGAGGATGGCAGCATCGCTTTCCATGCTGCCGCGCCCGAAGAGACGGAACGTAAGACGCTTGCCGAGGCTGTGCTGGCTAGGGCCGTGGCAGATGGAGCGGACGTCGATGTTGATGTCGATACGCTCGAGTTGTACGCCGAGCCGGGTACTCTCGAAGCCCTCCTGGGTCGAGAAGAACCCATTCGCGATCTTCGGGGCGAGCTGATCTCTCTGGGCGTGGATTTGCCACGGTTGGGTAGATAGGAGCCTTCTCGTAGGTCTAGGTCTAGGCCTAGGCCGCGATCTCCCAGAGGTGCTTTCGGCCGTCGACTGTTCCCACCCGGCGGACGCGGTTGCGCTTCGAGAGGATGTTCAGCGCGGCCGAAACGTGTGTCACGAACAACGACATGGCCGGGCCGTTCCCGGGAAGGCCGTGACGCTCAGCAACCGCGCTGGCGCAATCCGCCGTCGAAATGGGACGGCCGGCATCGCGCAACGCCGCGAGGGATGCCTCACTCTTGTTGATCCGGGCAAATTCCGGCGGGAGCTGCTGGGATACCTTGGGTCGCCGCGGCTTTGTGGGCGCTGATCCCTGCGATGCGTAGGCGGGATCATAGATCGCGATCACCTGGTCGATCGCAGCGACCTGCCCGTTGATCGTCTGAATCCTGGCCGTCAATTCCTCGTGTCAACGGCGGTCGGATTCCAGGCC
>CAMFHT010000073.1 GCA_945952245.1 uncultured Rhizobium sp.
GATCCGACCCTTTGAAGTCTTGAATCTCGCCGGACACAGGCTTCTTCACGGATCCTCGGAACGGTGCACAGTCGTAGTACAGGATACGAAGCAACATCTCATCGTCAGTCGTACAAGCGAGTGCGACCTGTTCGATAAGGGCGGGTTTATAGACAAGACCGGCCTGCCGAGCCGAAATGCGGAGGTATCCTCCGTCAATAAGAATAGCTACCTTCATAAATCGCTCAATAAAAAAGCCCTCGCCTGAACAGCGAGGGCTTTGGATACGTGCCCGCCTACGAGCGTACGGATAATGGCTTATATAAGCACGTACGCAATGAGGCAGTCAAGGCAGATTTACTCGCCGGCAGCGGCAGCAGCGGCATCTTCAGCCTTCTGCTTCTTCTCGGCGGCGCGTTCCAGCGCCTTCTTGCCCGGCTTTGCCTTGTCCGGGTTGGAGCGGGCCGGACGCTTTGCAAGGCCGGCCTGGTCGAGGAAGCGGAGAACGCGGTCGGTCGGCTGGGCGCCGTTGGCGATCCAGTGCTGGATGCGCTCGTTGTTCAGCTCGACGCGCTTTTCGTCGTCCTTGCCGAGCATCGGGTTCCAGGAGCCGAGCTTTTCGAGGAAGCGGCCATCGCGCGGCGAGCGGGCGTCGGCAACGACGATGTGGTAGTACGGGCGCTTCTTGGAACCACCGCGGGCGAGACGGATCTTCAGGGACATGGTCTTAACTCCTTTAGAGACTGTTTTCTGAGCTGCCTGGTTTCAGGCGGGCTGTTGGTTCTGGCTGCCGAAATTGGCAGCGATGGCTTCATGATGCCGGATGACTTCCTTGATTATGAAGTTCAGGAACTTCTCGGCGAAATCCGGGTCCAGGTTCGCTTCCTTGGCGAGACGCCGCAGCCGTGCGATCTGGTATTCCTCGCGCGCCGGGTCTGCCGGCGGCAATTCGTGAGTGGCCTTCAGCACGCCCACCGCCTGGGTGCAGCGGAAGCGTTCTGCCAGCATGTGGACGAGGGCCGCATCGATGTTGTCGATGGACTGGCGGTAACCCGCGAGCTGCTTCTTGACGTCTTCGGTCGACATGCGTTCCTCACTTCTTCTTGGGCAGGCCGGGAAGACCCGGGAAGCCGCCACCGAGGCCCGGAAGCTTCGGCGCGCCGAGGCCCGGCAGGCCGCCGAGGCCTGGCATGCCGCCGGGCTTTCCGAGGCCGGCTGCCTCTGCCTGCTTGGCGAGCGCTTCGAGCTGCTTCGGGTCCATGTTCGAAAGATCGGGCATGCCGCCGCCCATCAGGCCGCCGAGTCCCATCTTCCCTGCAAGGCCGCCCATCATCTGCTTCATCATGCCGCCCTTGCCCTTGCCGCCCATCATTTTCATCATGTCGGCCATCTGGCGGTGCATCTTGAGAAGCTTGTTGATCTCGGCGGCGTCCGTGCCGGAGCCGGCGGCGATGCGCTTCTTGCGGGAATGTTTGAGGATGTCGGGATTGGCACGCTCGGCCCTGGTCATCGAGGAAATGATGGCGAGCTGGCGCTTGAACAGGCTGTCGTCCAGGCCGGCCGCCGCCATCTTGTCCTTCATGCCGCCCATGCCGGGCATCAGGCCCATGATGCCGCCCATGCCGCCCATCTTCTGCATCTGCTTCAGCTGATCGGCGAGGTCGTCGAGGTCGAACTTGCCCTTGGCCATCTTGGCGGCCATGGCGGCCGCCTTCTCGGCGTCGATGTTCTCCGCGGCCTTTTCGACCAGCGAGACGATGTCGCCCATGCCGAGAATGCGGTCTGCGATCCGGCGCGGGTGGAACTCGTCGAGCTCGCCCATGCGCTCGCCGATACCGATGAGCTTGACCGGCTTGCCCGTCACCGCGCGCATGGAAAGCGCCGCACCGCCACGGCCATCGCCGTCCATGCGGGTCAGCACGAGGCCGGTGATGCCCACGCGCTCGTCGAAGGAGCGGGCGAGGTTGACGGCATCCTGGCCGGTCAGGCTGTCGGCCACGAGCAGGATCTCATGCGGTTTCGCGCGGCGCTTGATTTCGGCCATTTCGGCCATCAGCGGCTCGTCGATATGCGTGCGGCCGGCGGTGTCGAGGATCACGACGTCATGGCCGCCGAGCTTTGCCGCCTGCACGGCACGGCTGGCGATATCCTCCGGCGATTGGCCGGCAATCACGGGAAGCGTATCGATATTGGTCTGGACGCCGAGCTGGCGAAGCTGCTCCTGCGCGGCCGGGCGGCGCGTGTCGAGCGAGGCCATCAGGACCTTCTTGCGGTCGCGGGTCGTCAGCCGGTTCGCGATCTTTGCTGACGTCGTCGTCTTGCCCGAACCCTGCAGGCCGACCATCATGATGACGACGGGGGCCGCGGCATTGAGATCGATGCCGACGCCTTCCGAGCCCAGCATTTCCACGAGTTCGTCATGGACGATCTTCACGACCATCTGGCCGGGCTTGATGCTCTTCAGGATCTCGGCGCCGATGGCCTTTTCCCGCACGCGGTCGGTGAAGGAACGAACCACTTCGAGTGCCACGTCGGCTTCCAGAAGCGCACGGCGAACCTCGCGCAGCGCAGCGGATACATCCGCCTCGGAAAGCGCGCCGCGCCCCCTCAGTCCATTCAGGATGGAACCAAGACGGTCCTGGAGGTTCTCGAACATGTTCTCTTCCTTCGAAACGTTTCCGGATGATGCCGGAAACGTTGGCATCGGCGGGCGATATTGCAAGACACAAAGCGAAACGGCACCCGAGGGCGCATCGCGCTGTCGGATGTTGACCTCCGGGATCTGTTTATACCTTAATGGGTCCCGGTCGGCTGCTCGGAGTCTTGATCTCGTCGCTGAATTACGCGGCTTAAGACACGATCGCTCCGGGAAAGTCAAGCCTGACGCGGCAGAAAGCCTTTCGAATGCGGGTTTTCGATCGCTGCACGATACCGCAAGCGAGGCATTTGTCCCCCCGGTCTTGAAATGGAAGAGACGACGCCGCACTTCATCTCGACACCATGTCGAGCAGGAAAGCGCTTCCTCCATGTCCCTATTCCGGACACCCCGTAATCCCTATTACAACGGCCCCGTCACCGACCACTTCGACGGACTTCGCTTCTTCAATCCGGGCGGGATCGAGCCCGGCGGCTTCAAGGACCTGATGCGCTGGCAGTTCGGAGCCGAAAAGCGGGCGGAATGGCCGAAGTTCCGCGAAGCTGCAGCAGTGCCGGTGAAGCCCGAACGGACTGTGGACGACCTCCGTGTCACCATGATCGGCCATGCGAGCCTGCTGATCCAGGTCTCAGGGCTCAACATCTTGACCGATCCCGTCTGGTCCGAGCGGGCAAGCCCCTTGAGCTTCGCCGGCCCGAAACGGGTGATGAAGCCGGGCGTGGCCTTCGGCGATCTGCCGCCCATCGACTACGTGATCGTGACCCATAATCACTATGACCATCTAGATATCGCAACGCTCAAGGCGCTCCAACGGGCGCATCGGCCGGTCTTCGTCACGCCTCTCGGCAATGACCGGATCATCCACAAGGCGATGCCGGATGCAAAGATACGGGTCATGGACTGGGGTGATCACATCGCTCTCGAGGAACGTCTGACCGTGCATTGCGAGCCCTGTCATCACTGGTCTGCCCGAGGCATGGGAGACCGGCGCATGGCGCTCTGGGCCGCCTTCGTGCTGACGACGCCTGCCGGGAAGATCTACCACATCGGCGATACCGGTTTTCACGGCGGCATCAACTACCGGGACGCCGAGCGCAAGCATGGCGGCTTTCGCCTGGCGATCCTGCCGATCGGCGCCTATGAGCCGCGATGGTTCATGCGCGCCCAGCACCAGAACCCGGAAGAGGCCGTCGAGGGCATGCGGCTCTGCAATGCGGCCTATGCGATCGGCCACCATTTCGGCACGATCCAGCTCACCAACGAGGCGATCGACCAGCCGGTGATCGACCTCATGAAGGCCCTGGACGAGGCGGGGGTGCCGCGGGAGCGGTTCCGCGCGCTCCTGCCGGGCGAAAGCTTCGACGTTCCTCCTGTTCCGTGAAGACAGGGGCTATGGTAATCTGAAGCGAGTTCCGCCATATAGGCGGCAATCCGAACTGACTGGACGATTTCTCATGGCGGACATGGTTCCCTTTGCGCGCATGAACGGGCTTGGCAACAAGATACTCGTGGTGGACATGCGCGGCCGCAAGGACCGGGTCGAACCTCGAGCCGCCATCGCGCTCGCCGCCGATCCGGCGACCCGCTTCGACCAGATCATGGCCATTCACGATCCGAAGGCTGACGGCACCGATGCCTGGATCGACATCATCAACTGCGATGGCTCCATGGCCGAGGCCTGCGGCAACGGCACGCGCTGTGTGGTTCAGGCGCTCGCCGCAGAAACGGGCCGCAAGCACTTCACCTTCCATACCCGCGGCGGCATCCTGCAGGCGCGCGAGCGCGAAGACGGCATGATCTCGGTCGACATGGGCAAGCCCGTCTTCGCCTGGGACAAGATCCCGCTTGCGGAGGAGTTTCACGACACGCGCCGCATCGAGCTCCAGATCGGGCCGATCGACAACCCCGTGCTCCATTCGCCGGCAGTGGCTTCCATGGGCAATCCGCATGCGACTTTCTGGGTAAAGGAGGACGTGATGTCCTACGACCTCGCCCGCTTCGGTCCTTTGCTCGAAAATCATCCGATCTTCCCGGAGAAGGCAAACATCACACTCGTGGAAGTGAACTCTCCGAGCGAGATCACCACGCGCACCTGGGAGCGCGGCGCGGGGGAAACGCTGGCCTGCGGTTCTGCTGCCTGTGCCGCCGCCGTCAACGCAGCCCGCACCGGCCGGACCGTACGCACCGTCACCGTCAATGTCGCGACGAGCCCGCAGCGCGTGCCGCTCGTCATCGAATGGCGTGAAAGCGACGACCACGTCATCATGACCGGCCCCGCCGAATGGGAATGGTCCGGCATGCTCGATCCGTCGACGGGTGCCTTCCACCGCGATGCGGAAACGCTCGCCTCGTGAGCGGCATAGAGGTCATAACCTTCGGCTGCCGCCTCAACACCTATGAATCCGAAGTGATGCGGCGCGAGGCCGAAAAGGCGGGGCTCGAACGGGCGATCCTCGTCAACACCTGCGCCGTGACGGGCGAGGCCGTTCGCCAGGCCCGCCAGGCAATCCGCCGCGCGCGCCGCGAGAACCCTGAAGCCCGCATCATCGTGACCGGATGCGCCGCGCAGACGGAGAAGGACACCTTTGCCGCCATGGCCGAGGTGGATCTCGTGCTCGGCAATACGGAGAAGCTGAAGGCGGAAAATTATCGGGCGCTTCCCGATTTTGGCGTCGCCTCCGAAGAGAAGCTCCGTGTCAACGACATCATGAGCGTCAGGGAGACCGCGCCGCAGCTTGTCGATCATATCGATGGCCATGTGCGGGCCTTTCTGCAGGTGCAGAACGGCTGCGACCACCGCTGCACCTTCTGCATCATTCCCTATGGCCGCGGCAATTCCCGCTCGGTTCCCATGGGCGCGGTGGTCGAACAGGCTTGCCATCTGGTCGAGGCTGGCTACCGGGAGCTGGTGCTGACCGGCGTCGATGCCACGAGCTACGGAGCGGATCTGCCGGGGCAGCCGAGCCTCGGGCATCTCGCGAAGACACTGCTGAAGCAGGTGCCCGATATCCTGAGGCTGAGGCTCTCCTCGATCGACAGCATCGAGGTGGATCGCGATCTCCTCGACCTCATCGCCGACGAACCGCGCTTCATGCCGCACCTGCATCTTTCTCTGCAGCACGGCGACGACATGATCCTGAAGCGGATGAAGCGCCGGCATTCCTCCGCCGATGCGCTCGCCTTCTGCGAACAGGCGCGAAGGCTGAGGCCGGAGATCGCCTTCGGCGCCGACATGATCGCCGGCTTTCCGACGGAGACCGAGGAGATGGCCGAGAACGCGGCCCGCCATGCGGAGGCCTGCGGCATTTCCCAGCTGCATGTCTTCCCCTACAGCCCTCGGCCAGGAACGCCGGCGGCCAGGATGCCGCAGCTCGACCGCGCGCTCGTCAAGGAACGCGCTGCCCGGCTTCGCGCCACTGGCGAAAAACTGGCGCAGGCCCATCTTTCCCGCATGGTCGGTTCGGAAGAGACCGTGCTCGTGGAGATGAACGGCATGGCACACACGGAAAACTTCACGCTTGCGGCGGCGCCGGGGCTCCGACCCCGAAGCTTGCTTCGCGTTCGCGTCACGGGCCATAATGGCCGCCACCTCATCATAGATCCCATTGCCGCCTGAAGCGGCTGACAGGCAGATTACATGGCTCTCGGTTTCATCAAGAAGATCTTCACCTTCGGCAAGGACGAGGCCGTGCCGGCTTCCGTCGCCGAAACACCGGTCGAAGAGGCTATTGAGGAGACGGAGAAGGCGCACGACAATCTCGAAGCGCTGGCCGAGGAAGCGGAACTGGCAAGCCTGAGCGAACCGGAGCCCGAAGCGGAGGATGTGCCGGAAGAGGCGATCGAAGCGCATGTGCTCGAGCCTGAAACGTCTCCCGAACCGGGCCCCGAGGTCACCGAACCCGCATTCGCGCCGCAGCTGCCGAAAGGCTTTGCCGTCGCGGCCGAAGAGCATACGGAAGCCGAGCCTGAAGCCGGAAAGCCGAAGCTCACCTGGTTCCAGCGCCTGCGCGAGGGGCTGTCGCTCACGTCCCGCCAGCTGACGGGCCAGATCACGGCGCTCTTTACCAAGCGCAAGCTGGACGAGGACACGCTGGAGGAACTCGAAGAGCTTCTGATCCGCTCGGATCTCGGGGTCGAGACGGCCATGCGCGTCACCGGCGCTCTGTCTTCGGAGCGTTATGGCAAGGACGTGACCGGTGAGGACGTGAGCCGCATCATGGCGGCGGAGATCGCCAAGGTGCTGAAGCCGGTCGCCAAGCCGTTGAAGCTCGATCTCGGCCACAAGCCGCATGTCATCCTCGTCGTCGGCGTCAACGGCACGGGCAAGACCACGACCATCGGCAAGCTCGCGGCGAAGCTCTCGGGTTCCGGCCTGAAGGTCACGCTCGCCGCCGGGGATACCTTCCGCGCCGCGGCGATCGAACAGCTGAAGATCTGGGCCGAGCGCACCGGTTCCGACTTCATCGGCACCAAGCTCGGCGCCGATGCCGCAGGCCTTGCCTTCGATGCCTTCCAGCAGGCGAAGGCGAAGAAGAGCGACGTGCTCATCATCGATACGGCTGGCCGGCTGCAGAACAAGACCGAGCTCATGGCCGAGCTCGAAAAGATCGTCCGCGTGCTCGCCAAGCTCGATCCGGAGGCGCCGCATACCGTGCTGCAGACGCTTGACGCAACGACCGGGCAGAATGCCATGAACCAGGTGGAGATCTTCCGCAACGTCGCGGGCGTCGGCGGGCTCATCATGACCAAGCTCGACGGCACCGCGCGGGGCGGCATTCTCGTCGCCATCTCCGCCAAGCACAAGCTGCCGGTCTATTTCATCGGCGTCGGCGAAGGCATCGACGATCTAGAACCCTTCGAGGCCGAGGATTTCGCCAAGGCGATCGCCGGCATCGGACACTGAAATCTGCGCGCTTCGCCGCATTGACGGGCTGGCGTTGCGTGTAGACAGTGAGGCGACAAGGAGTCTCCCATGCGGGCATGGACATTGGTGATCGGATTGATGCTCTCCGTCCTTTTCGGCGGAACGGGCTTCGCCATGTCCGGGACCGGCTGCGGCCATGCAGCGGCGGCTGAGACCATCCCGGCCGTTCATCACGAGTCAGAGCATGGCAGCAAGTCCGAGCGCCAAGACGATTGCTGTTCCGGCGCTGGCCTTTGCCGTATGGCGAGCTGCGCGCCGCTGATAACCTTGACGCAGTCACCAGAAATAACCGCAATGTCGGCACGGCTGGTTTTCCATGCGGAAGCCGAGCACCCCGTGAAGGGCCTTCTTGTTTCGCCCCCACACGGACCTCCCCGCCTGATCCTCTCCTGAACCCGCGCCGGCTTGCCGGCATCCGAATTCAGTAGACAGGACCCTCTCCATGAAACGCAGAACCTTCCTGCAGGCCGGCCTTGCCGGCACTCTTGCCGCTGCCTTGCCCTTTCGGCCGGCATCTTCGGCACCATCACCCCTGACCCTTACGGCGGCAAGCCGCTCGATTGACGTCAACGGCAAGGCCGCGACCGTGTTCGGCCTCACCGGCCCGGACGGAAAACCGGGCCTCGTCCTCGACCAGGAGGCCGGCTTCAACGTCCGCCTCGTCAACGCCTTGCGTGAAGAGACCCTCATCCATTGGCACGGGCTGACGCCGCCCAATGCCCAGGACGGCGTGCCGGACGTGCCGGCGCCCATGTTGAAGCCGAGTGAAAGCCGCGATTATGGCTTTCCGCTTGCCTCCTCCGGTACGAACTGGATGCATGCCCACACGCTGCAGGAACAGAACCTGCTGGCTGCGCCGCTCATCATCCGCTCTGCGGAAGACAGGGGCCGCGACGAGCAGGAGGTCATCCTCTTCCTGCACGATTTCAGCTTCAGCCCCCCGGAGGAACTGCTGGCCGGGTTGAGGGGCGGCGTCTCAGGGGGCGGCATGGATCATGCCCACATGAACCATGGCAGCATGTCCACTGAAGGCATGGATATGGAAGGAATGGACATGGGCTCCATGGATATGGGCGCCATGGACATGTCCGGCATGGCCATGGATCTCAACGACATCGAATACGACGCCTATCTCGCCAATGACAGAACACTTGATGACCCGGACGTGATCCGCGTCGACAAGGGTGGCCGGGTACGGCTCCGCATCATCAATGCAGCGACGTCGACGGCCTTCACCATCGATCTTGGCGGCCTCAAGGGTTCCCTCATCGCCGTCGATGGCCAGATGATCGTGCCGCGGGCGGTATCGCGCGTACCGCTCACCATGGCCCAGCGCGCCGATGTCCTGATCGACATGCCCGCCGGGGGTGGGGCGTATCCCATCCTGGCGCTCAGGGAAGGCGCGGTGCAGCGGACGGGAATCATTCTCGCGACTGCCGGGGCCGCGGTCGAAAAGGTGGCCTCGGAAGCTGACGAGAAGGGCCCGGTGCTCGATCTCGCCTTCGAAACAGGACTTCGGGCGAAGGCGCCGCTCGCCGAAAGATCCGCAGATCGCGTCGTCCGTATCGGTCTTGCCGGAAACATGGCCGGCTATGATTGGCGGATGACCGGCACCGATGCGCTTCGCGTGCGCAAGGGAGAGCGGCTGGAGGTGACGCTCGACAACGGGTCGATGATGGCGCATCCCATGCACCTGCACGGCCACCATTTCCAGGTCGTTGCTATCAACGGCAGCCGTATTTCGGGCGCCGTACGCGACACCGTGCTCGTCCCGTCCATGCAGTCGGTCACGATCGCCGTCGATGCCGACAACCCCGGTAAATGGGCCTTCCACTGCCACCATCTTTACCACATGGCTTCGGGTATGATGGCTTTTCTCGAATACGAGAATGCCTGAGACCCGGCCCTGAAGGGGCTTTTGCCTTGTCGGCACACGGCCCCTGTGCCATGAAAGCGTCGCGCGCCATCAGGCGCGGCGCTTTAGCTCGTTGTTTTTTCGCATTTCGGACGGAAAACCGTGATTACACTTTTCCTGGAAATGCTCTAACCGGAAGACTGCTTGTGAACCTGCCCCAAAACGATCTGGCCGAAACCGCGAAGACGCCGAAGGAGGCACCCGGCACGAAGATCCTGCTGGAACTCGGGCCCGGCCTCGTCTTCTTCTTCACGAACCTCAAGGGTGCCTGGCTGATCGAACATGTCCCGGCGCTCGGCCGGCTCGGTGGGCCGCTCTTCGTGGCGTCTGCTGCCTTCATGGTCGCGACCGTGCTGTCGCTGGTGATCTCGAAACTCGTCTACCGCCATCTGCCCCTGATGCCGTTCGTCTCCTGCATCGTCGTGCTGGTCTTCGGCGCGCTCGGTCTCTGGCTGCAGAACGAGGTCTTTCTGAAGATGAAGCCGACGATCATCAATGCGATGTTCGGTCTGGCTCTGCTCGGCGGCCTGCTCTTCGGCAAGTCGCTGCTCGGCCATGTCTTCAACCAGGCCTTCCAGCTCGACGCCGAGGGCTGGCGCAAGCTCACGCTTCGCTGGGGGCTCTTCTTCGTCTTCCTCGCCGTGTTGAACGAGGTGGTCTGGCGAAACGTCTCGGATGATGCCTGGGTGGCCTTCAAGGTCTGGGGCACAATCCCGATCACGGTCATCTTCACGCTGTCCCAGATGCCGCTGATCCTTCGCCACAGCCTGGAAGGCAAGGAAGCCGAATGAGCACTTTGGATGCGCAGCTTTCCCGCCCGCAGGCTCTGCGCTTCGCTGCGGTCGCGGCACTGTTCCTGCTGCTGCAGGTCGGCATCGAACGCCTGCTCGGGCGCATCTGGATCTGTGCCTGCGGGTATGTGAAGCTTTTCGAGGCAAGCGTGAACTCGGACGGCAATTCGCAGCACATCGCGGACTGGTACACGCCAAGCCATATCGAACACGGGTTCATCTTCTTCGGCCTGGGCTGGCTCTTCCTCCGCCGTTACCCGAAATGGATCTGGTTCGCAGCGGCGCTGGCGCTCGAAAGCTTCTGGGAAGTGCTCGAAAACTCGCCAATCATCATAGACCGCTATCGCAGCGCGACGATCTCGCTGAACTATTACGGCGACAGCATCCTGAACTCGGCATCCGACACCGTCATGATGATGGCCGGCTTCTGGCTGGCCTCGAAGCTTCCATGGAAGCTGACGCTGGCACTCGCCATCGTCGCGGAGCTTCTCACGCTCGCCATCATCAGGGACAATCTGACGCTCAACGTTTTGATGCTGATATACCCGATCGAGGCGATCAAGACCTGGCAGGGCCAGCTCTAGACCTCAGCCGGCGGGGCGCGCCTTCAGCGCCTTCTCGATGGCCGGGTAGAGGCCCTCGGCCAGACTCTTCTCGTCGAAGGGGCCGACGCGCTTGTAGAGGATCGTGCCGTCCGGCCCGACGAGATAGCTTTCCGGAATGCCGTAGACGCCCCAGTCGATCGCTGCTGCCCCCTTGGGGTCGACGCCGATTGCGGCATAGGGCAAGCCAAGTTCCTTGAGGAAGGCGAGTGCCCCTTCCGTCTTGTCCTTGTAGTTGATCCCGACGATGTTCAGCCGCCTGTCCTCGGACAGCGCCATCAGGATCGGATGTTCTTCGCGGCACGGAATGCACCAGGAGGCGAAGACGTTGACGAGCGTGAGCTTGCCCTTGATCGCGGCGTCCGTCAGCGCCGGCCTGCCGGAACCCTCGAGCGGCTGCAGGTTCAGAGACGGAGCCTTGGTGCCGAGAAGGGCGGAGGGGATTTCGGCTATGTTCTTGCCGTTCACGTCCTGATCATAAAGCATCTTCGCCGCACCGGCGGCGATCAGGCCGAAAAAGGCGAGCGGGATGAGCGCCAGCGCAAAGCGGCCAAACCCGCGCGGCTTTTCGGTTTCAGGCGTCTCGCTCATGCACCCTTTGCCTTCTGTGCTGGAGAGGCCGAGCGGCGGCGGATGCCGGCGGCTTCGAGTTCGGCAAGCTCCCGCCGGCGGGCGCGTCCATCCATCCAGATCCAGCCGATCAGGGCGAAGATGATCAGCACCGAAAAGGCATAGGAGAGGGTGACGTAGAAGGCATGGGTCATCGTCTCAGCCCTCCCGGTTCGCCATGCGGGCGGCAAGCCTGCGCTGCGCGGCAACGCGCCGGCGCCAGATCTCGTTGCGGATCGCAAGGAAATGCAGCGTGAAGAAGAGAAGCGTGAAGGCGGCGGCCATGATGAGAAGCGGGCGCAGGAACTCGCCGTCGATCGCCGAACCGCCCATGCGCATGACGCTTGCCGGCTGGTGCAGGGTGTTCCACCAATCCACCGAGAACTTGATGATCGGAATGTTCACGAAGCCGATGAGGATCAGCACGGCGCTCACCCGCGCCGATTTCGAGGGATCGTCCAGCGCCCGGGTCAGCGCCATCAGGCCGAGATACATCAGGAAGAGCACGAAGACCGAGGTGAGACGCGCATCCCAGACCCACCAGGTGCCCCACATGGGCTTGCCCCAGAGCGAGCCGGTGACGAGAGCAAGCAAAGTGAAGCCGGCGCCAATGGGGGCCGCCGCCTTGGCCGAGACATCGGCGAGCGGGTGGCGCCAGACCAGCGTTCCGAGCGCGGACGCAGCCATGACCGAATAGCACATCATGGAAAGCCAGGCCGCAGGCACGTGCACATACATGATCCGCACCGTCTCGCCCTGCTGGTAATCCCCCTCGCTGGTGAAGGCATAGTAGAGGCCGAGTGCAAAGAGGAGTGCAGTCAGACCCGCCATATAGGGCACGATCCGAGCGGTGAGGGACAGAAACACCGTGGGATTGGCGAGATCGCTGAATTTCTTGATCGCAGGAATTGGTTCGCTCATGGCCATCTCTCTATCCCGAACTTCAGGTCCCTGCAATTGATCAAGGTCAATCCGAACCGAGGCGCAGCGCCGCTGCTGCCGCGAGCGGGCCGATAACGGCGAAGAACAGCGTAATTGCGGCAAGGATCAGGAAGGGCGGCAGGAAGGGCGCGGGATCCTCGACCGCCGCATAGGCGGCACTGACGCCGAAGATCAGCACCGGCACGGTCAGCGGCAGGATCAGGATGGAGACCAGCAAGCCGCCGCGCGGCAGCGTGACGGCAACGGCCGCCCCGGCCGCCCCGATGAAGGTGATCGCCGGCGAGCCGACGAGCAGCGTCAGCATGACGGCGCCGATCGCCACCTCGTTCATGTTCATGAAGAGCCCGAGCAGCGGCGAGGCGATGACGAGCGGCAGACCCGTCGCCACCCAGTGCGCCAGGCATTTGACGAGCACGGTCAGCACCAGCGGCGTTTCCTGCATCAGCATGATGTCGAGCGAGCCGTCGTCCCGTTCCGCCTGGAACAGCCGGTCGAGACCGAGGAGCGAGGCAAGCAGAGCCCCGATCCAGACGATGGCCGGCCCGATGCGGGAAAGGAGGTTCAGATCCGGGCCTACGCCGAAGGGAATAACGGCAACGACCGTCGTGAAGAAGAGGACGCCGATCAACGCACCGCCGCCGGCACGGACGGAAAGCCTGAGGTCGCGGGCAAAGAGCGCGAGCATCACAGACCCTCCTCGGGCTCAAGCCGCGCATAGTCGAAGCCGGTCATCTGCAACGTCCTGGGGCTTTCGATGCCGAGTGGCTGGTGGGTGGCGGCGAGCACCATGCCACCCTTCGAAAGATGGGCTAAGACGAGATCGGCGAACAGCTTGTCGGCGGAGGCATCGAGCGCTGCCGTCGGTTCGTCGAGGATCCAGATCGGACGGTAGGCGACCAGCAGCTTGGCCATGGCAAAGCGTCGCTGCTGGCCGGCGGAGAGATAGCCGTAGGGCAGGTGGGTGATGCCGGAGAGGCCGATCGCCTCCGCGGCCTCCTCGATCGCAAGGGATGAACCTCCGTGGAAATCACCGAGCCAGGTCTTCCAGAAGCTCAGGTTTTCGCGGACCGTCAGTTCCGGCTTCATCGCATTGCGGTGGCCGAGGTAATGGCTCGCTTCCGAAGCCCTGTTGTCCGATTCGCGTCCCGCAACCTCCAGTCGGACTTTGCCCTTTTCCGGACGGATGAGCCCCGCCACGGTGCGCAGCAGCGTGGACTTGCCGCTCCCGTTCCTGCCCGTCACCACGAGCGCTTCGCCCGCGGTCAAGCTGAAGGAAACATTGGAGAAAAGCAGGTCGTCCCCGCGCCGGACGGAAAGGCTTTCGGCGGTAAGCCGCATGATGCGCATACACCTTTCGGAAACCGGATTATTTAAAAATGTCCGGATTGAACCTTTGTTGATCTGGTACCTATCTACGAAATTATTTATAAGCAGCGCAACCACGCCAGCGGCCGGCGTGATTCTCATCCTTCCGCCGAACTTGGGGTTC